>JAYVRO010000555.1:0-40945 GCA_043776165.1 Rubrivivax sp.
GCCCAACACCTTGGCGTAAAAATCGAAGGTCTTGCCGCTGTGGTCGTAGGCTTCGTTCACGGCCACGTCTTTGCTGGCCTTGCCGCCTTCTTTTCGCACAAGTTTTTTCAACGCGTCGGTGCTCTTCTTGGCATCAAAAACGCGCCGCGTGAGCTGAGGTACCAGGGCGGCTGCGCTGGCGCGGTTTGGCACGGTGAGCATGGCCGTGCGCATTTGGCGCAAGTTGGCTGAGGCGCGCTTGGTTGCGGCCATGGCCCCGATCATCTTCTTGTCTTTGCAGTGGCGCCGGATGTAATCCACCATGTAAGGTGGAATGGCAAAACACGCGGCGCAGGCGCAAGTGTTTTGGAGGCTTGGTTGCTGGGCAATGGACTCAACGATGGATGGGTTCATGCACGTCTCCTGTTGGCGCACGGTGGGCACATTCTTGAGCGCACGTGCGCTGAGCGCAACTCCAGTTCTAGGGGTGCGGCTTGAGCACATAGCCAAAACGTGCAGGCATGGCTTCAAAGCTCAAGGTCTGGGGCAACCACCAACGGGCCTCCACGGCATCTGCGGCCACTGCGACGTCCTGGGTGTGCACCAGGCCAAAACCGATGTCACTGTCCAGGTAAACCCGGCCTTCGTCATCGAGCCAGCAGCTCGTCACTTCGGCGGGCAGGCCGGTGTGAGAGGTCACGGCCCAGCCGCTGCCCTGCGCGCACAAGCGCCACACCCAAGGTGCTGCTTCAAGCTGCAAGTACACACGCTGGGGGCCGTTCTGGAAGAACCAGGCGCCGCTGGTGTCGTGCTCGTAATTGCGCTCGATGAAGGCCAACAACTTGGGGTGCTCGATGCGGCTGCCCTTGACTTGCGGAAAAGGCCCGCGGGCCTGGATACGCTCGTCGCGCATGTACCAATCGCCACGCGCGTCCAGCGCCAGCCAGTCGTAACAGTGCGGCACTTGCGGCCACTTGAGCAGCGCAGCTTTGACGATCTCGTCCATGGTGCAACCTTACCGCGCCAAACGCAGCGCATCGAACCAGCCCAGCACTTGCTCAGGCAGCGTTGTCACGTGGCCCGGAAAACCCCCGCCGGGGAAGCCCACGTGGCCGCCGTGCGCGGGTTGCCACAACGTGACGTTTTTGCCCACCTCGTGCGCACCAGGCAAGCTCGTGCCTGGCACGAATGGGTCGTTTCGTGCGTTAACGACGAGGGCCGGAATCTCGATGCGATGCAAGTGCGGTTTGCTCGACGCCCGCGTCCAGTAATCGTGGGTGCCTTTGAAGCCGTGCACCGGTGCGGTGAAGGCGTCATCAAACTCAAAAAGCGTTCGTGCCTGGTGGACACGCTCGCGGTCAAAGAGGCCTGGGTGCTGCTGCCATTTGGCGAGCGCCTTGGGCTTCATGCTGGCCAGAAACATGCGCGTGTAAGCCATCCGGTTGAAGCCTTGGCCAATGGCCTGGCCCGAAGCCGCCAGGTCCAGCGGCGCACTCGCGGCGGCGACGGCTTTTGCGGTGTGCGCCGCCGTGCTGCCAGCCTCTTGCGCCCAGCGCAACAGTGCATTGCCGCCGAGCGAAATGCCCGCAGCAAACAGCGGCGCGCCATGCTGAGCGCGCAGTCGCGCCAAGATCCAGCCAACCTCTTCAAAGTCACCGGAGTGATAGGCCCGCGGGCCGCGATTCAACTCACCGGAACAGCCGCGAAAGTGCGGCACGGCAAAGGCCCAACCACGCTGCTGCGCTGCGTGCGCCATGGCCACGGCGTAATGACCACCCGATGAGCCTTCCAGGCCGTGGAACATCACCAAGAGTGGCGCGCCGGGATTGCCCGCGTGGTGGTCGACATCAACAAAATCACCGTCAGGCGTGTCCCAGCGCTCGCGCTGCCAAAACCCGGGCCCCAGCGCTGGCAAGGGCGCCACGCGGCCCGCCCAAATGGTTTGCAAATTGCCGCCGGGAAGCCACCACGGTGCGCGGTAGCTTTGCATCGTCAACCTAGAAACCGCAGTTGGACGCGCCCGAGCGTGCCGCGATGCGCCGGGGTGGCAAGGCGCGAACCACAGCGATGCCATGGACTTCACGTTGAGGCATCGCGCGGATTCGCAACGCCGCCAACGCGGTGCAACGTGGTGCGCTCGGGTGCGTAGCGCTGTCACCCATCAGGTGAACCTCTTCGTGAGCCCAATCTTTAGCGTTCATGCGACCTATCCAGCAGCGCAAAGCGGTCAACTGCGGTTTCTGGGTTCAATGCAACGTTGACGAACGCGCAGGCTCTTGGTCAGACACCGAGGCTTGCGGCGCTGCCATGGCGGGGCTGGCGTGATGCGCCACCATGCGCCAGCCCTGGGCTGTCTTCAGATACACGTTGGTGGCCAGCACCCAGGCCGTTTGCACGCCCTTGTCGCTTTGCACGGTGATGCGCTCGACCAAGTGGTGCACGGCAGTGCCCGCGCTGTGCAGGCGGTGTACCTGCTCAGGCATGACGGGGATGGCGCCGTTGGCAAAGATCGCCTCGAAGGCCGCGCTGATGGCGGCCGGGCCCACCACGCGCGGGCCACCGGGATGCACACACACGACCTCGTCGTCGTCGCCCCACACGGCCATCAAGCGTGGCAGGTCGCCTTGTTGCAAGGCTTCGTAGAACTGCGCTTCCACGTCATCGGGCGATGCCAGCAAAACAGCGGGGGGCGGTTGACGCATGGTGGGTGTGCGGTGGGCCTGTGCAGGTTAACGTTTCAAGCGAGGTGCATTGCTTCAGCGCGCATTGCGTCAGCGAAAGATCACGCTCTTGTGGCCGTTCATCAGCACACGGTGCTCCACATGCCAGCGCACGGCACGCGCCAGCACGCGGCTCTCAATGTCGCGGCCCACGGCCGTGAAGTCTTCGGCCGACATCGCATGACCGACACGCTCAACATCTTGTTCAATGATCGGGCCTTCGTCCAAGTCCGCCGTGACGTAATGCGCCGTGGCGCCAATCAGTTTGACGCCGCGTGCGTGCGCCTGGTAATAGGGCCGCGCGCCTTTGAAACTGGGCAAAAAGCTATGGTGGATATTGATGGCACGGCCCGAGAGCGCGGCGCAAAACTCCGGCGAGAGGATTTGCATATAACGCGCCAACACCACCAGGTCAATGCGCTCTTGGTCGATCAGCACTTCAATGGTTTGCTCTTGCGCGCGCTTAGTGGCGGCACTGCTGCCTGTGGGCAAAGGCAGGTGATGAAAGGCAATGCCGTTGCTTGCCGCCAAGCCTTCAAAAGCGCGGTGATTTGAGACGATGGCCGGGATGTCCACAGCGAGCTGCCCGCTGCTCACGCGGAACAGCAAATCGTTCAGGCAGTGGCCGTGCTGGCTGACCATCAAGAGCACACGAGGGCGCAGTGCCAGGCTGTGGAATTGCAGCACCATGCCAAACTGTTCACGTGTGTGGGCAAATAGGCCGTCTAAGGTGGAAACGTTAGCCAATGCAGGCGGCGCTTCAAAGTGCACACGCATAAAAAAGAGGCCTGTGGCGTCGCCACCCTCAATGTCACCAAACTGCTGCGAGTCAATGATGTTGCAGCCTGCTTGGTAGAGCAGGCCTGAGACGGCATAGACGATGCCTTTGGCGTCTTTGCAAGACAGGGTGAGGATGAATTCGCGCTCTGTGGGCATGCTCAATGCCCGTGGTGCAGCTTCTCGCCCGCCTTCAAACGGTAGACCGTGCCGCAGTAGGCGCAGCGCCCTTCGCCGGTGGTGGCCACGTCGATGTAGACCTTGGGGTGGTTGCTCCACAAAGGCATCTTGGGGTTGGGGCAAAAGACCACGCCGGGGCCGTGCAAATCGGCGGCAGTCAGCTCAACCAGCGCTTTGGCTTGTGATGAGTGCGGTGATGTGAGTTGTGTCATGCGTTAACCGTTCATACCTTGCTCAACCAGTCGGCGTATTTGGCGTTGCGGCCATTCACGATGTCAAAAAACGCGCTCTGGATCTTTTCGGTTAACGGCCCCCGTGACCCGGCGCCGAGCTCGATGCGATCGAGTTCACGAATCGGCGTGACTTCAGCGGCCGTGCCGGTAAAAAATGCTTCGTCGCATATGTAGACCTCGTCGCGGGTGATGCGCTTTTCGACGAGCTTCAGGCCCAGGTCCTGGCAGATGGCAAACACCGTGTTGCGGGTAATGCCGTTCAACGCACCGGCCGACAAATCAGGCGTGTAGACCACGCCGCCCTTGATGACAAAAAGGTTCTCACCCGCGCCTTCGCTCACGAACCCGCTGGCGTCAAGCAGCAATGCTTCGTCGTAGCCGTCGTCGGTGGCTTCCATGTTGGCCAGGATGGAATTGGTGTAGTTGCTCACCGCCTTGGCCTGCGTCATGGTGATGTTGACGTGGTGGCGCGTGTAGCTGCTGGTCTTCACGCGGATGCCGCGCTGCAAGCCTTCTTCACCCAGGTAGGCGCCCCAGGGCCAGGCGGCGATCATCAGGTGGATGGTGTTGCCGCGCGGGCTCACGCCGAGCTTGGCGTCGCCGATCCAGGTCAGGGGGCGCAAGTAGCAGCTCTCAAGCTTGTTCACGCGCACCACTTCGCGTTGTGCGTCCATCACTTGCTCTTGGCTGAAGGGGATCTTCATGCGCAAGATCTTGGCGCTATTGAAGAGCCGCTCGGTGTGCTCGCGCAAACGGAAGATGGCTGTGCCGTCCACGGTGTTGTAGGCGCGAACGCCTTCAAAGGCGCCACAGCCGTAGTGCAGTGTGTGGCTGAGCACGTGGATCTTGGCGTCGCGCCAGTCCACCAAAACGCCGTCCATCCAGATCTTGCCGTCGCGGTCTGACATTGACATGGGGTGTTCTCTTTGCAAAAAAGTAGCGGGAGATTTTAGGTGGCGTCGGGTGCGGGTGCGGGTGCGGGTGCGGGGCCAGCCTCGGGTGCTCGCTCCAGCGCCCAGCGCGTCACGCGCCCGGCCACGAGTTCCACCCGAACGCTGTCGCCGCCGTCATCGGTCCAGGCAAATGTTTCGGGCTCATTCCTTCCGGGTTCACTCACCAGCTTCACACCCAGGCTGCGCGTGAGCTTGATGACGTCCACCAAGCGTTGACCTTCGCGCAGCCGCGCATGCAACATCACCGCGTTGCCGATGCTGCCGATGGGCGCATTGGCAGCATCGCGCATGGCGCGCACGGCACGGCTGAATTGCAGCAACAACCAGAACACGATGACGGTGAGCGCCAGCGCCACGCCCGGCCAGCCGTAGCTGGTATAGCCCAGGGCGATGGCCGCGACGGCCAGGGTCCAGCCCAAGGTCGGGCCGAGTCTGTTCAGGGTTTCAAGCATGGCGAACTGCTGCCGGGGCAGGTGTTGTGCGCGTGTCGATCAACAGGCATCGCAGAGAATGATTTGTATGGACGAATTGCAAACCTGGGTCATCAACCTGGATCGCGCACCGGAACGCTTGGCGCGCATCTCGCAGCAGCTGCAGCAACTCGGCTTGCACTTTGAGCGCTTGCCTGCCGTGGACGCCCGCAACATGGGTGCTGCCGACGAGGCCTTGCTCGACCGCGCCACGTTTGCGCGTTGGCATGGCATGACACCTTTATTGGGTGAGCTGGGATGTTACCTGTCGCATGTCGCGGTGATGCGCCGCCTCCTCGCGTCGCAGGCTACTTTTGCTTTGGTTCTGGAGGACGACGTGCTGCTCACCGAGCGACTTCCTGCGGCGCTTGTCGGGCTGATAAAGCACCGGGACCGCTGGGACATGGTCAAACTTTCAGCCGTGCATTCGGGCACACCCCTACCGGTGCTGGAAGTGGCGCCGGGTCAACATTTGTCGGTGATGTTCAGCCGCTGCACAGGCTCCAGCGCCTACCTCATCAACCGGCAAGCAGCCGCCGCTTACATCCACGGCTTGCTGCCCATGCAGTTGCCCTACGACCATGTCTTTGACCAAGGCTGGCGTTTTGGATTGAAGGTGCGCCTGCTGTCGCCCACACCGTGTGTGCACGACGAAAAAACGGCATCCACCATCGGCGAGCCCGCGGAGCAACCGCGCAAGTTCCGCTGGTATCAGCGCTGGCCCACCTACGCTTATCGGCTGGTCAACGAATGGCGGCGTTTAACGTATGGGGTGACGCAGTGGTGGGCTGAGCCACGGGCCTGAAGCCCGCGCTCGGGGCGGATGTCACAGCCCGCGCACCACGTCGATGGCCTGCTCAATGCGCTCGATGGCATGCACGGTGAGGCCTTCAGTGGCCTTCTTGGGCGCGTTGGCCTTGGGCACCAGGGCGACAGAGAAACCGAGCTTGGCGGCCTCCTTCAAGCGCTCTTGGCCACGTGGCGCGGGCCGCACTTCTCCGGCGAGCCCCACCTCACCAAACGCAATAAAACCGCGTGGCAGAGGTTTACCGCGCAAGCTGCTTTGAATGGCCAAGAGCACGGCCAGGTCAGCCGCGGGCTCACCGATGCGCACGCCGCCCACGGCGTTCACAAACACGTCTTGGTCCATGCACGAGACACCCGCGTGGCGGTGCAGCACGGCCAGCAACATGGCCAGTCGATCGCGGTCCAGGCCGACGCTCAACCGGCGGGGGCTGGGGCCGCCGCTGTCGACGAGGGCTTGAAGTTCAACGAGCAAAGGCCGCGTGCCTTCCAGCGTGACCATCACACAAGACCCCGGCACAGGTTCGCCATGCGTGGACAAGAAAATGGCACTTGGGTTGCTCACGCCCTTGAGGCCCCGTTCGGTCATGGCAAAAACGCCGATCTCGTTGACTGCGCCGAAGCGGTTTTTGATGGCCCGCACCAGGCGAAAACTCGAGTGTGTGTCGCCTTCAAAATAGAGCACGGTGTCAACGATGTGCTCCAGCACACGCGGCCCGGCCAGCGCACCTTCTTTGGTGACATGGCCGACCAGCACCATGCTGCAACCCGAGGTCTTGGCCAAGCGCGTGAGCTGCGCCGCGCATTCACGCACTTGAGCCACCGAGCCGGGCGCCGACGTGAGCTGATCCGAGTACACCGTTTGAATTGAATCAATGACGCAGAACGCGGGTTGCTCAGCGTCGAGCGCAGCCACGATCTTTTCCAGATTGATCTCAGCCAGCACACGCACGCGGGTGCCTTTCAAGCCCAGACGGCGCGCGCGCAGTGCCACTTGCGCGCCACTTTCTTCACCCGTCACATAAAGCACCTTCGTGCCGGTACTGATGGCGTCCAGCGCTTGCAACAAAAGCGTGCTCTTTCCGATGCCCGGGTCACCACCGATGAGCACCACCCCACCGGCCACAAAACCACCGCCGAGCACACGGTCCAATTCTTCTTGGCCCGTGCTGGTGCGCTCCACATCGGCGGCGTCAATCTCACTCAAGGTGGCCACGGGCAAGCTCTTGGCCAGACTTTGAAAACGGTTTCTCGCGGCCCCCGGCGCTGGCTCGGCAATGCCTTCATCCAGCGTGTTCCAGGCGTTGCAGTGCGGGCATTTGCCCAGCCACTTGGGGTTGCTGCCGCCGCATTCGCGGCAGGTGTAGACGGTTTTGGCCATGGTTTGATTGTCGGGCGCGCACGGCGCACCCTGCGGTCTAACGTTTCACATCAGTCAACGCCGCGGCCAGCCAATTTGCCGCGCCCGGCTTTGATGACCGACGAGCGCGCTTTGCCTTCCAGGCGACGCAGCTTGGAGCCCTGCGTGGGCTTGGTTGCGCGCCGCGCCTTGGGCAGCGTCGCCACGCTGTCGACCATGGCTTGCAAGCGTTGCAAGGCTTCGGCGCGGTTCATGGGCAGGCTGCGGCTTTCTTGCGCCTTGATGACGATCACGCCGTCGCTGTTGATGCGCTGGTCGCTCAGTGCAAGCAAACGGGCCTTGATGTCATCGGGCAATGACGAGGCTTGAACGTCAAAGCGCAAGTGCGCTGCGCTGGAAACCTTGTTGACGTTTTGCCCACCCGCGCCTTGCGCCCGGATGGCGGTGAAGTCAACTTCGTCAACCTTGACCTGCGGGGTCTTGAGCATGCCCGGTTCAGTCGTGAAGACAGTCCGCATTCACTCAACGGTGCACATCGGCACACGCGGCGCCACGGCGCACATCAGCTCATAACCGATGGTGCCGGCGGCCTGCGCCACGTCGTCAATGGGCAGCACCTTGCCGCCGGGGCCTTGACCCCACAGCGTGACTTCGGTGCCGATGACGGCTGCGGGCTGCGCCGTGATGTCCACTGCCAGCATGTCCATCGAAACACGACCCACGGTGTGCGTGCGCACGCCGCCTACCAAAACGGGGGTGCCGGTGGCGCAGTGGCGCGGGTAACCATCGGCATAACCGCAGGCCACGATGCCTATGCGCAGGGGCTGCTGCGCAGTGAAGCTGCTGCCATAGCCCACGGTGTCGCCTGGCGCCAGTTGCTGGGTGGCGATGAGCTTGGAGCGCAAGGACATGGCGGGACGCAGGCCCCAGTGAGCGATGTCGTGCTCCGGGAAATCAGGCGCGCTGCCGTAACACAGGATGCCCGCGCGCACCCAGTCGCCAGCCCAGTCGGCAGCTACCAGGTGGCGCAAGGTGGCGGCACTGTTGGCCAGGCAACGTTCGCCTTGTAGATCGTGGGTGACGGCGTTGAATGTAGTCACTTGATGCGTTAATCCGCGCGGGCCATCGGCGTCACTGAAGTGCGTCATCAGCGAGACCTCTTCAACTTGCGGCAAGGCATTGAGCCGCGCCCAAGCCGAGCGATAGGCGCCCGGCGCAAAGCCCAGGCGGTTCATGCCGCTATTCATCTTCAGGAACACACGGTGAGGCACTTGGGTTTTGTGCGTGGCCAACCAGTCGATCTGCAGGGCGCAGTGCACCACATGCCACAGGTTCAGGCGTGAGCACAGCTCCAGGTCGCGTGGCTCAAAGCAGCCTTCCAGCAACAGCACTGGGCCACGCCAATCCAGTGCGCGCAATCTTTCTGCTTCGGCCAGGTCAAGCAAAGCAAAACCGTCGGCGCTGTGCAGGCCCGCAAAAGCACGCTCGATGCCATGGCCGTAGGCGTTGGCCTTGACAACGGCCCACACGCGGGCGTCAGGCGCGGCTTGGCGCGCGCGGGCCAGGTTGTGCGCCAGTGCTGCGGTGTGAACAAGCGCTTCGATGGGACGTGGCATGGTTGGCGCGGCATTCTGCCAGCGACCCTTGTTGGTGCCCTTTGCGCACCCCTTGCGTGCTATAACCGCGCGCCGCAGATGGGGGGCGCCCCGGCCGCAGGCCCGAACGCACGGCAAACGCGCAGTGCGCGCAGAAGTCCCCACGATGAAGCCCACACGATGAAAAAAGGTTTCTCGACCATCATGTCGGCGCAGTTTTTCAGCTCTCTGGCTGACAACGCGCTCTTGGTCGCCGCCGTCGAACTGCTTCGGCTCTCCAACGCCCCGGCGTGGCAAACGCCCGCTTTGGCACCCATGTTTGCGCTGTTCTACGTGGTGTTGGCACCCTTTGTGGGCGCGTTTGCCGATTCGGTCCCTAAAGGCCAGGTCATGTTCATGTCCAACACCATCAAGGTGGTGGGCTGTTTGATGATGCTTTTTGGTAGCCATCCACTCCTGGCTTACGCCGTCGTGGGCCTGGGCGCAGCGGCTTATTCGCCCGCCAAATACGGCATCTTGACGGAGCTTTTGCCGCCCTCGCAATTGGTCAAGGGCAATGGCTGGATCGAAGGCCTGACGGTGGCCTCCATTGTTCTGGGCATCTTGTTGGGTGGGCAGTTGGTGGGCTCGAAAGTCGCGACGATCTTGCTGGGGTTTGACTTCCCATTCATCGACACCAGCGTGGACACCGCCCCCGAAGCCGCCATCAGCTGCATCGTCTTTCTCTACCTCATAGCCGCCATCTTCAACTTGCGCATCCCGCGCACCGACGCCCCATTGCAAGCCATGACGGGCGTGACGCACCTGGTGCGCGACTTTGCCCACTGCAACGCGCGCTTGTGGGCTGACAAGCTCGGCCAAATCACGCTGGCCACCACCACCTTGTTGTGGGGCATCTTCAGCAACGTGCGACTGATTGTGTTTGCCTGGGCTGCAGCGGCGTTGGGTTATGGCACCACGCAGGCGTCCAACCTGGCCGGCGTGGTGGTGGTGGGCTCGGTGATGGGTGCGGTGTTGGCCTCGATGTACATCCGGCTGGACCGCGCCACGCGTGTCATCCCGCTGGCCACGGCCGTGGGGGTATTGATGATCGGCCTGAACGTCATCAACAACGTGTGGTTGGCGGCGCCATTTTTGGTCCTAATGGGGGCGCTGTGCGGTTTTGTCATCGTGCCCATGAACGCTTTGCTGCAACACCGCGGCCACAACCTGATGGGCGCGGGGCGATCGATCGCCGTACAAAACTTCAACGAACAAGCCTGCATCCTCGGCGTGGGTGCGTTTTATTCGGGCATGACCAAAGTGGGCTTCTCTGCCTTTGTCGCCATCGCCGTGTTTGGAACGGTGGTGGCGGGCACGATGGAAGTCATCCGCCGCTGGCATCGCCGCAACACGGTGCGCCATGGTGAAGAAGTCGAGCGGCTCTTGGCCATTGCGCGCAGTGATGGTGGGCACTGAGCCAAGAAACCGCAATTGAGCGCTTCGCGCCGCTGGAAAGATCACATGAATGCTGAAGTTTGGGCTCACGAAGAAGTTCACCCGCAGGGTAACAACGCTACACGCCTGCGCGCACCACGCTCAGACGCGTCCAACTGCGGTTTCTAGGCTGAGTGACAGCTGACTCAGCGGTCGCGCAGTCTTGCACCTTTGACATTGGCTGATCGCCTCGCCACCGGCGGCCCGGCCTCGGCGGCCAGCGGGGCCCGCTGGCCCATGGGGTTGCCGATCTTTGCACTGCTCTTCAACGCCATGGTGTGGGGCGTGTCGTGGTGGCCTTTTCGCCAGCTCGAAGTTCGCGGCTTGCACCCCCTGTGGGCCACGGCCCTGATCTATCTGCTGGCCGTGCTCGCCATCAGCTTGACGCGGCCTCGCAGTTGGTTCGAACTGCTGCGCACACCCGCGTTGTGGGTCCTGGTGGTGGCCTCGGGTACCACCAACGCGGCCTTCAACTGGGCCGTGACCAGCGGCGACGTGGTGCGCGTCGTGCTGCTTTTTTACCTCATGCCCTTGTGGGCCGTGCTGCTGGCGCGCTGGCTGCTGGCTGAGCGTTTCACGCCTGTGGCATGGCTGCGCGTGGCCATGGCTTTGCTGGGCGCTGCCATCGTGCTGTGGCCCCAAGACGGCAGCGCCAGCGCTTGGCCCGTGCCGCGCGACCTGCCCGAGTGCCTGAGCGTGTTGGGGGGCTTCAGCTTCGCGCTCAACAACGTGATGTTGCGCCGCGAAGCCCGGCGCAGCGAAGGCGCGCGGGCCTTGGCGATGTTTGTGGGTGGTGTGTTGGTGGCCGGTGGCTTGGCGTTTGGTTTGGCACTGGCTGGCAGCGTGGCGTGGCCACCCCACAGCGCGGGGCCTTGGCTGCTGGGCGCGGTGCTCATGGGTGCGCTTTTCTTGGCCAGCAATCTGGCGCTGCAATTCGGCGCTGCGCGGCTCAGCGCCAGTACCACGGCCGTGGTGATGGTGAGTGAAGTGCTGTTCGCCAGTGTGTCTGCCGTGCTGCTGGGGGCCGGCAGCATCACCTTGCCCTTGTTGCTGGGCGCCGGCTTGATCCTGGGCGCGACCTTGCTCGCGCTGCGTCAGTGAATTGTCAACACTGACATCATCTCAATCGTTAGGATCCGTTCGGGGATAACTTGAGCATTGGGCCGTCGGATGCGGGATGCGATGCAAGGCGCAAAGCACAGCGATGCCCATCGGCATCGCGAGCATTTGCAACGCCGCAGCGCGCCCGCAGTCGGCGAGCCAAATGGGCAAGTTATTCCCGAACGGGCCCTTAACGCTGTGAGGGCTGCGGCCCACCCGTCGGCGCCAACACGCCGTGCTGAAGCAACAAGCGGTGCATCAAGTCGTCGTCCAAGGGTTTGGCCAAGTAGGCATCGCAACCTGCCAGGGCGCCGCGCGCGCGGTCCACTTCGCTGTGGTGGGCCGACACCATCACCACCAAGGGCGCAGCACTGCTGCCGACATGCCGGTGCAAACGTTTGATGTGTTGGCACAAAGCCAGACCGTCAAGATCACTGCCACGGCCCAGCTCGATGTCCAAAAAAACCACGTCGTAGGCGCGCTGTGACAAGAGCTCGATGGCCTTGCCGCTGTGTGCGGCTTTGTCGATGTCCATGCCGTAGCGGCGCAAAAACGTCTCCAGAAAGATTGCTGCGATCTCGCTGTCATCAACCACCAGGGCGCGGGACCTCGCGGCCAATGGTGGCGTGCTGGCGTGCTGCGCTGCAGTTGGGCTTGTTTTTGCGCTTGTCTTTGCGTCAGTTTTTGCGTGACCTGTTGCGCTGGGCGTTGCCGTGTCTGCGCTCGAGTCGAAACCTGGGTTGGCGCGCACTGGCGCACCGGTGCGTTGCGCGACCAGTCGGTCCAGTTCACGGAACAACAAGCCCGGGTCCAGGGGGCGGGCGAGCCAGCCCGGGCCTTCATCTTCGACCTGCGCCGCAATGAACACCGCGTCTTCCAGCCGCCCGGCACGCACCACGTCTGCCAGCGCCATGCCGTGATCGGCGTCCACCACAATGAGCTCGGCCTGCGCGATGGCGTCGACGGGCAAGTAGCGCGGCGTGCGGTGCACCGCCAAGCGCAGCGACGAACACAGCGTGCCGTGTTCAAACGCGCTGAAACCTTGAAAACATACGGGGATGGACACCGACATGGCAAGCAACGGGGTGGGGTTCGGCCAACAAGCAGGAAGGCTAACATGGGGCCTGCTTTTCACGGCCTGAGGCCCACCATGACAGTGACCACGGTCTACGACTTTGAAGCCCTTTCCATCCAAGGCAAGCGGGCCCACTTGTCAACACAACGAGGCAAGGTATTGCTCATCGTCAACACCGCCAGTGCGTGTGGTTTCACGCCGCAGTTTGCGGGCCTGGAGCAACTGTGGGAGCGCTACCGCGATCAAGGCTTGATGGTGGTGGGTTTCCCGAGCAACGAGTTCGGCAACCAGGACCCGGGCAGCGACGGTGAGATCGCGTCTTTCTGTCAGGTCAACTACGGCGTGAGCTTCCCGATGATGGGCAAGGTCACCGTCAATGGCGCACAAGCCCATCCGCTGTGGCGTTGGCTCACTGCGCAAGCACCGGGCCTCCTGGGCACCACGGGTGTGAAGTGGAATTTCACCAAGTTTTTAGTGGGGCGCGATGGCCAAGTCATCAAGCGTTATGCCCCCAACGACACCCCTGCATCACTGCAACAAGACATTGAGAAAGCACTTGCCGCATGACCTTTCAACACCTGCCCGTGTACCCGGGTGACCCCATCCTGGGCCTCAACGAAGCCTTTCAAAAAGACCCGCGAAGCGACAAAGTCAACTTGTCCATCGGCATCTACTTCGATGACGCTGGCCGCATCCCCGTTCTCGGCTGCGTGCGTGAGGCCGAAGCGCAAATGCTGGCGCAGAGCGCACCCAAGTCTTACCTGCCCATCGATGGCTCTCCCGCCATGCGCCAGGCGGTGCAGCACTTGCTCTTTGGCGCACACCACGAGGCGGTGACCAGTGGCCGCGTGGCGACCTTGCAAACCGTCGGGTCCAGTGGTGGGCTGAGGGTGGGGGCCGATTTCATCAAACGTTGGTTGCCTCAAAGCGAGATCTGGGTGAGCGACCCGACCTGGGACAACCACCGCGCCATGTTTGAAGGCGCGGGCATCACCGTCAACACCTACCCGTATTACGACGCCACCACAGGCGGGCTGAAGTTCGATGCCATGCTCGCCACGCTGAATGGCCTGCCCAAGCGCAGCGTGGTGCTCTTGCATGCCTGCTGCCACAACCCCACGGGCGTGGATCTCACACCGGCGCAGTGGCAAGCCTTGGTGCCCGTGCTGCGCGAGCGCGAACTCATCGCCTACCTGGACCTGGCCTACCAAGGTTATGGCCAAGGCATTGAGCAAGACGCCTACGCTGCGCGTGCCTTGGCCGACGCGGGCGTCACCTTCTTCATCGCCAATTCGTTTTCCAAGAGCATGAGCGTTTATGGCGAGCGCGCTGGCGCGTTGAGTGTGGTGTGCGGCGACCGCGCTGAAGCCAATTTGGTGTCCGGGCAAATGCAAGTGGTGGTGCGCAGGAACTATTCGAGCCCGGGTCTTCACGCGGCGGGCATCGTCAGCCGCGTGCTCGGTGACGCGGCGCTGCGCACGGCCTGGGAGGCCGATGTGGCCGCCATGCGCGAACGCATCATGAGCATGCGGCGCAGTCTGCACGAGGTGCTGACAGCCAAGGTGCCTGGCCGCGACTTTGGCTACTTCCTCAGCCAGCGCGGCATGTTCAGTTACACGGGGTTGAGTGCAGCCCAAGTGGACCGCCTGCGCGAAGAGTTTGGCGTGTACCTCGTGCGCTCTGGACGCATGTGCGTGGCAGGGCTCAATACCTCGAACGTTGAACGCACTGCCGCTGCTTTGGCCGCCGTGCTTTGAACGACTCGCCGCGTTCAAAATCCCCATTCTGTGGGGGCTGCCCTGTCACCCTAGAAACCGCAGTTGACCGCTCTCCACCGCTGGATAGACCGCATGAACACTGAAATTTGGGCTCACGAAGATATTCACCTGTCGGGTGACAGCGCTACACACCCGAGCGCACCACGCTGCACCACGCTGGCGGCGTTGCGAATCCGCGCGATGCCTCAACGTGAAGTCCATGGCATCGCTGTGGTTCGCGCCTTGCCACCCTGGCGCATCGCGGCACGCTCGAGCGCGTCCAACTGCGGTTTCTAGGGTCACTCGAGGTGGTTCAATACATGACTGAAAAAGACGACAGGGAGGCGCGCATGCCCGAGCCAGAAGGCTCTTCTCGACTGACCACCGTCGGCCCCTCGCAGCTGACCCTGAGTTGCGACGACGACTACCGCCTTGAAGCCACGTGCTTTGAGGCCGCAAACACGCCGCGCGCCATCATCGTGGTGGCCGCGGCCTTGGGCGTGCCGCGCCGTGCCTACCAGCGCTTTGGTGAATTCATGTCGGCCCAGGGCGTGGCTTGTCTCACTTTTGACTACCGGGGTGTGGGCGAGTCGGTGCCCAGCGAAGGCCAAGAATCACTCATCGACATGGAGCGCTGGGGCCGCCAAGACATTGACGCCGCCATCCGTGGTGCGGCTTCGCTGTACCCTGGCACGCCGATTTTTCTGATGGGCCACAGCTGCGGCGCGCAGCTCTTTGGCCTGGCCTCGGCGAGCAAACAATTGGCAGGCGCCATCCTGGTGGCGCCGAGCTTGCCGCACGCATCACGCTACCCGCGGCCTGACCGCTACGGGCTGCGTTTCATGTGGCGCTTCATGGTGCCCCTTTTGAGCCGTGGCGCTGGCCACACGCCAATGACGCTTCCCGGCATGCGTGGTGCCATTGCGCCCAAAGCCGTTTTTAAGCAGTGGGCCCGTTGGTGCCGTAGCCGTGAGTATCTGTTCGACCCCAAGTTCAAGCTCGACACCACGGCGTACTCCATGCTCAAGCTGCCCTTGTTGGTGGTCAGCGTGTCTGATGACGAGCAGGCGCCGCCCTTGGCGGTTGACGCTTTGCTCAAGCGGTTCCCAGTGGCCGAGGTGGAGCGTCGCTTGATCGACGTGCAACGACTGGGTTTTGGCAGCGTGGGCCACATGGGATTTTTCCGCAGCAAAACGCGTGACGCGCTGTGGTTCCCGCTGCTGGCGTGGATTGCCCGCCATCGCGACCACAGGGTCGCCTGAGGGTTCAGATACAGCGCCCGCCGTCCACTTCCATGCACACGCCAGTGATCATGCTGGCCTCGTCGCTGCACAAAAAGCAGGCCGCGTTGCCCAGGTCTTCGGGCTGAGAAAAGCGCCCGATCGGGATAGTGGACAAGAACTTGGCGCGTATCTCGGGCGTGTCTTCGCCCATGAAGGTTTTGAGCAGCGGCGTCTCACCCGCCACCGGGTTGAGCGCCACCACACGAATGCCAAAAGGTGCCAGTTCCACCGCCATGGTGCGTGTCGCGGTGATGACCCAGCCCTTGCTGGCGTTGTACCAAGACAAGCGTGGGCGCGGGCTCACACCGGCCGTGCTGGCCATGTTCAAGATGACCGCTTGTTTGTTTTTGTCCGCACGGGCCTTCATGCGCGGCACGGCCTCGCGAGCGGCCAAATAAATCGCCTTCATGTTGACGGCAAAGATGCGGTCGAACTCGTCTTCTGGCAGGCTCTCAAGGGGCTGCGGCAAGTGGCCCACGCCAGCGTTGTTGACGACGATATCGAGGCCGCCAAAGTGCAGTTGTGCCGCGTCCATCATGGTCGCCACATCAGCCGCAACGCTGACATCAACGCGCAGCGCGCGGGCGGCCGGGCCCACGCTGGCAGCGACGTCGAGCGCGGCCTGCAGGTTCATGTCAGCCACCAGCACTTGCGCGCCTTCGGCAACAAACTTGCGCACGATGCCCGCGCCAAAACCCGAGCCCCCGCCGGTGACGATGGCAACCTTGTTTTTGAGTCTCATGGCTGGTTTCCCATCAGGTTGGTGAATGGTTTGCGGTTCTTGAAACGGTAAGAGCGAAAGTCGCGCTGGTCGGTCGACAAGATGCGGCCGTGGCCCAAATGTTCGGCCAACAGCACCAGGCTCGCGTCAGCCAGATCCATCGGCAGATTGGCATATTTGCGCATGAGCGTTGGCACGCTGCGCAGCTGCTCGGGGCCAGGCGACCACACCTGAAAACCGCCGTCTGCGGCGTCTTCCATCAAAGCGCTGGCGTAGGCAGTGCCCAGTCGGCGGGTCATCAAATGCGTGGCTTCGGTGAGCACCGGCCAGGTCGTGACCCAGCCCTGCGCAGCCGTGTTGGCATGGTCCAAAGCACGTTCATGCCAAGCATCACGTGCGTCGACCAAGGCGTACAAAAACCCCGTGTCAACAATGATCACTTGCGGCGCAGCCCGTGCTTGGACACCAAGGCGTCGGTGAGCTCGTTCTTAACGTTTGACGCAACCAGGTGGCGTGCGCTGTCGCCCTTGCCCACCAATGCCAACAAACGTGTCGGCTGGCGTTGCTGCGACTGCACGTGCACAAAGTAGCGCGCCACGCTATCGCGCAGCACGTGGCTCACGCTGTGGCCCGTGGTTTGCGTCAGATAGCGCAGCTGGCTTTCGGTCATCTCATCCAGCCTTGCGTTGACACGTGGGCCGGGGTTGGTGTGGGTGGTCATCGTGGCCTCGTTAGTATTGTGTATGACAGTGTATGACAATTCGACTTGTTCACACAGCCTGTTCGCACAACCCATCTTCAATCGTGCTTGATGGCCACCGTCTTGAGTGTCGAGAACCCGTACAAGGCCTCAAAGCCTTTTTCGCGCCCATGGCCTGAATGTTTGACGCCACCAAAGGGCAGCTCCACACCGCCACCTGCACCGTAGTTGTTGATGAACACCTGCCCGCATTGCAGCTTGCGAGCCATGCGCAAGGCGCAGCTGCCATCGCGTGTCCACACACCCGCCACCAAGCCGTAGGCCGTGCCGTTGGCGATGGCCAAGCCCTCGGCTTCATCGTCAAAAGCGATGACGGCTTGCACCGGGCCGAAGATCTCTTCTTGGGCGATGCGGTGCGTCGGACTCACGTCCGCCACCAGGGTGGGCGGCACATAAAAGCCACCTCGAGGCAAGTCGCCCGGCAGCGGCGCTTGCGCTGCCACGCGCAAGCCACTGCTGTGCACGCCGTCCAGGTAAGCCACCACGCCATCGCGCTGGCGCGCCGAGATGAGCGGGCCCACGTCCAAGTCCGCCATTGCTGGGCCCACACGCAAAACACGGTAACGCTCAGACATGCGCTGCACAACCTGGTCAAACACCGCGCGCTGCACCAAGATGCGCGAAGCCGCTGAACACGTCTGCCCCGCGTTTTGAATGCCCGCGTTGACGAGAAATGGCATCGCCGCGTCCAGGTCGGCATCCGCAAAAACGATCTGCGGGCTTTTGCCACCCAGCTCCAACGTGACGGGCACCGCGTTCTTGGCCGCAGCGGCTTGAATCAAGGCTCCCACCTGCACCGAGCCGGTGAAAGAGATGTGCCGCACACCCGCGTGCGCTGCCAGCGCTGCACCGGCCTCTTCACCGAGCCCCGGCACGACATTCAGCGCCCCTGCGGGCAAACCCGCTTGCTGCGCAATCCGCGCAAAGGCCAGCGCCGTCAAGCAGGCTTCTTCGGCAGGTTTGAGTACACAGGCATTGCCCATGGCGAGCGCCGCACCCACGCTGCGGCCAATGATCTGCATGGGGTAGTTCCAGGGCACGATGTGCGCCGTCACACCATGCGGCTCGCGGATTGAAAACGCCGTGTAGCCGTTGTTGAAAGGGATGGTGTCGCCGTGCACTTTGTCGGCCGCGCCGCCGTAGAACTCGAGGTAGCGCGCCAGGGCCACGGCGTCTGCCCGACCTTGTTTGACGGGTTTGCCGACGTCCAGCGCTTCCAGCCGCGCGAGCTCGTCGGCTTGTTCCAGCACCAACGCGCTCATCTTCCATAAAAGGCGCCCACGCTCGGTGGCAGTGAGCTGGCCCCAAGAACCGGCCAACGTTTCATCCAGGGCGCTTTGCGCGGCTCGCACCGCAGCGTTGATGTCTGCCGCATTGCCGCGCGCAATGCGTGCCAGTTCGCTGCCATCAGAAGGGTTGAGCAGGGGCAAGGTTTGGCCGTTGTCGCCCGCGCGCCAGCGCCCGCCGATGAAGACCTGCGTGGTGTTGAAACTGAGGTTGAAACCGAGGTCGAAACCGAGGTCGAACCTGACGTCAGAACCGCTGGTTTGCATGGCCATGATCTCTTGCTTTGATAGGGCATCATAGGTCGCGATGGGTCCTTTCTTGCTCAAGCGATTTGCCACCTTCATCGCCACCTTGATGGTGGCTTCGCTCGTGGTGTTTGCGATTCTCGAGCTGCTGCCCGGCAACGCCGCCGAAGTGATCTTGGGCGACACCGCCACGCCGGAGTCTGTGGCCGCCATGAAGACCAAGCTGGGGCTGGACCGCCCCGCCACACAACGCTACACCGAATGGATCAGCGGCCTCGTGCAAGGCCGCACGGCCAACAGCATCAGCTACGACACGCCCACGTCCGAACTCATCGCCGAGCGCCTGCGCGTGACGGTTCCGCTGGCCTTCATGTCGATGTCACTCAGTGTGGCGCTGGCGCTGTCACTGGGCATCTACGCCGCGTCGCGCCACAACCGCTTGGGCGACGTCGGCGTGATGGCCGCCAGCCAAGTCGGCGTGGCCATGCCCAACTTCTGGTTCGCCATCTTGCTCATCTTGTTTTTTGCCGTGAAGTTGCAGTGGGTCAGCGCCGGCGGTTTTGCCGGTTGGAGCGAAGATGATGGTGGTGGTCTGTGGTCGGGTCTGCGCTCCCTGCTGCTACCCGCGCTGGCACTGGCTTTGGTGCAAGCGGCCATCTTGGCCCGCGTCACAAGGTCAGCGGTGCTGGAAGTGATGCGCGAAGACTTTGTACGCACCGCGCGCGCCAAAGGCCTCACGCGACGCCAGGCGCTGTGGCGTCACGTGCTGCGCAACGCCATGATCCCCGTCATCACCGTGATGGGCTTGCAGTTCGCCAACCTCATCACCGGCACCGTGGTGATCGAGAACGTCTTCGTGTTGCCTGGGGTGGGCCGTTTGGTCTTTCAGGCCATCGGCAACCGCGACCTGGTGGTTGTGCGTGACGTCGTGATGTTGCTCGCCGGTGTGGTTGTTTTCGTCAACTTCATCGTCGACGTTTTGTACGCCTTGATCGACCCGCGTTTGCGGCGCAGCGACGCATGAACATCGCTGCGCGCGCCGCCAAACACCCGAGTTTTGTGGTGGGAGCCACGCTGACGGCGCTGCTCGTTTTTGCCGCCGCGTTGTCGCTGTTCTGGTCGCCCTACGCCACGGGTGACATCAACATCCCCTTGAAGCTACGCGGCCCCAGCATGGCGCATTGGCTGGGCACCGACAGCCTGGGCCGCGACATCGTTTCGCAACTGCTGGTAGGAGCGCAAAACTCCATCGTCGTGGGCGTCATCGCCGTGGGCATCGGCCTGGGCCTGGGTGTGCTCCTGGGCTGTGTGGCGGCGGCCAAACACGGCTGGGTCGAAGAGCTCATCATGCGGGCGAGCGACTTCACGTTCGCCTTCCCTGCCCTGCTCTCGGCCATCATGCTCACCGCCATTTACGGCCCCGGTCTGGTGATGAGCATCGTGGCCATCGGCATTTTCAACATCCCCGTTTTCGCCCGCATCACACGTGGTGCGGCAAACGCCGTGTGGGCCCGCGAATATGTGCTGGCGGCGCGCGCTGCTGGACTGGGCCGAGCACGCATCACGCTCGACCATGTACTGCCCAACATCGCGAGCCCGCTCATCGTGCAAGCCACCATTTCGTTTGCCACCGCGATATTGGCCGAAGCGGCGCTGAGTTATTTGGGCCTGGGCACACAACCGCCGCAGCCCAGTTGGGGGCGCATGCTGAACGAAGCGCAGTCGCAAATTTTTCAAGCACCGTTGCTGGCCGTTTACCCCGGTGTCGCCATCATGCTCAGTGTGCTGGGTTTGAATTTGATGGGTGACGGGCTGCGCGACTTGATGGACCCAAAATTGGCACGCAAGCGCTGACCGCAAGGCCCGCAAGGCCCACCGGCCCAACTTTCGACATGACTCATGAAGGTGTTGTGATGAGAATCGACTTTGTCTCCGATGTGGCCTGCCCCTGGTGCGCCGTGGGTTTGAATTCACTGGAGCGGGCGCTGGAACGCGTCGGCAGCAACTTTCCCGTCGAGATGCATTTCCAGCCTTTTGAGCTCAACCCCACGATGGCCGCCGAGGGCGCCGACACGGTGCAGTACTTGTCCGACAAATACGGCATCAGCGCCGAGCAGATCGCCAAGAACCAGGCCGGCATCCGCGCACGTGGCGCTGAAGTGGGTTTCACTTTTGGCCAACGCGGCCGCGTGTGGAACACCTTTGACGCTCACCGCTTGCTTTATTGGGCCGGGAGTCTGGGCGACATGGACAAACAACGCGCGCACAAACAACGCACGCTCAAGCACGCCCTGCTACAGGCCTATCACGGTGACGGCCGAAACCCCGGTGCGCACGACGTGTTGCTGGAGTTGGCCACGCATGCGGGGCTGGACGCCACACGCGCCGCAGCCATCTTGGCCAGTGATGAGTTCACCGCCGAGGTGCGCGAGCGCGAGCAGTTCTGGCAGCAAGCCGGAATCAACTCGGTACCCGCCATCGTCATCAACCAAAAGCACCTCATCTCTGGCGGCCAGCCGGTGGAGGTGTTCGAAAACGCGTTGCGCCAGATTGCCGCTGAGGCCTGAGGACGATCACTGCCTGCGTGCCAGTTCCGCAGGAATGGCCTGCGCCAGAAAGTCATAGACCCGGCGCACCACCTTGTTGCCACGAATTTCGCGGTGCACTGCCAACCAACACGGCAGTGGCGGGATGGGCAAGTTGGGCAGCACAGCGCGCACGCCCGGCCAGTGGCGCAGGTTGTAGGCCGCCACAAAACCAATGCCCGCGCCGCTGGCCAACAATCGACCATAGGCAATCTGGTCGTCTGTTCGCAAGGCAAATGCTTCGCGTGGCAGGCTCACACCCAGGCGTGCAAACCCACGCGTGATGGTGTCGTCTTTGTCGTAGCCAATGAGCCTGTGCACCAGCAAGTCAAGCGGCTTGCGTGGCGTGCCGGCGCGCGCCAGGTAGGTTTCATGCGCGGCGGCGACGATGGGAACCTCCCCCAGCTTTCGGCACACCAGTGAGCTCTGCGCTGGCCGCAACATGCGAACGGCGATGTCGGCTTCGCGGCGCAGCAAATTGCTGATCTGGTTGGACGCCACCAGTTCCACCTGGATGCCCGGCTCGGCCTCGTGCAAACAGGCCAGCACACCCGGCAGCAACCACGCTGCCGCGACCTGGCTGGTGCTCAGGCGCACGGTGCCGGTGGTGGCGCTGCTGCGCGCTGCGACCACCCGCGACATTTGATCCGCACCGGCTTGCATCTGACGCGCGGCGTCGGCCATGGCCAATGCCGCCGCCGTGGGCGTGACGCCCCGGCCCGTGCGCTCAAAAAGCGGCACGCCCAGTTGGGCTTCGAGTTCAGCCACATGGCGCGACAGCGTGGGCTGGTGCGCACCCAAGTGGCGCGCTGCCCCCATCAGGCTGCCAGCGTCCAGCACGGCAAGAAAGCTGCGGGCCAGGGCCCAATCAAAAGCGTTTGCAGGCATACGTAAATGTATAGCTCACATGCAGATATGAGCAATTGTCGGATGACGAGTGGCTCGTCACACTGCGTTCCTCACAAGACCCTTGGAGCCCAACCATGACCACAAACACTGTCCTTGTTCTTGGTGCCAATGGCCGCCTTGGCCAGGCCGCCGTGCAGGCTTTTGCAGCGGCTGGGTGGCACGTGCTGGCCCAGGCGCGGCGCGCACCGAACACGCTGCCACCAGGCGCCATCCATCTGAGCACCGCGCTTGAAGATGTGCATACCCTGACGCGGCAGGCGGCACAAGCCAGCGTCGTTTTGTACGCCGTGAACCCGCCCTACACCCAGTGGCAAACGCACGCTCTGCCCCTGCTGCGACTGGGCATGGATGTGGCGCAAAAACTCGGCGCGCTGTTCATGTTGCCAGGCAACGTTTACAACTTCGGCGCAGGCATGCCGGTGCTGTTGGATGAACAAACACCGCAGCAACCTGGCACGCGCAAGGGCCGCATCCGCGTGGCCATGGAAGAAGAAATGCGATGGCGTGCGGCCCAGGGCATGCGCAGCGTGGTCATTCGCGCGGGCGACTTTTTCGGCGGCGGCTCTGGCAGTTGGCTGGACTTGGTGATCGTCAAGTCGATTGTTAAAGGTCGGCTGACCTATCCCGGCCCGGTGGATGTGCCTCATGCCTGGGCCTATCTGCCCGATTTGGCGCGCGTGTTTGTGGCCGTTGCCGAACGATCGGACAACAGCGCCGCCGCGTTATGCGAACCACTTCACTTTCCTGGCCACCTGCTCACGGGAGGGCAACTGTTGGCGGCCATCGAACGCGCCGCCACCGGCTTGGGGCTAACTGGCGCAACGCCGTTCAAGCACGGCGGCTTGCCTTGGCCACTGCTGCGCGTCGGCGGCCTCGTGTGGCCCCAGTGGCGCGAGCTGGCCGAGATGGCTTACCTGTGGCAGGTGCCCCATGCGCTGGACGGCACGGCCCTGACAAAACGTATCGGCCCCGTGCACAACACACCGCTGGATGTGGCGCTGCGTGCAGCGCTTGCCCCGCCGGGCCACCCTTCAACGGCAGCAACCGCGGCGCCAGCAGCAGCAGCAATAACGGCCCTGCAGTGAAGTCAAACCCACCCATCACACCCCAGACCTACAACATGAACACCACCGCATCACCTTCCCAATTGGCCCAAACAAGATCACGCGGGCTGGGCTGCTGGCTCATCGTTGATGCGCTGCTGTCCTTCGCGCCCGTGGCCGTCTTGGGCGCGGCCATCGGCTGGCCGGCATCGCTGGGCAAACCCGCCGCCGAGCAAATGGCCGCCATCCACGCCGCACCTGGTGCCGTCGCCCTGGGTTACGGGCTGTACTTGCTCTATTCAATACTGATCGCCCCCTTGATGATTGCTTTGGCGGCGCGCAGCCTGGGGGGCTTGCACAAACCATGGGCCGCCACGGTGGCGGCCTTTGGCGTGCTGTCTGCCTTGGCGCGAACCATCGGCATCTTGCGCTGGCTCACGGTCATGCCCGCGCTGGCCGCTGCCCACGCCACAGCCAACCCCGAGACGCGAACGCAGCTTGAACAAATCTTCAGCGCCATCACGGCCTATGGCGGTGGCATTGGCGAGGTGCTGGGCGTGAGCCTGTTCATGGCGCTGTCCTTGGGGGGCTTGTGTCTTGGCGCAGCGCTGCAAGGCGGTCTGCCACGATGGTTGGCCGCTCTTGGCGTCGTCGTGGCGCTCTTGCTTGCCGCATTGGCCATGCCTGCCTTTGGACTTGCTGCGACGGTGCCTGTGGCGCTGGCCGTGAGCTCGCTGTCGGCCTGGATGCTGGCCGCGGGCGTGTGGCTCATGCGGCCGCAGCCATCGACACCGCATCGACCCGGGTAGAGCGACAAGCACGTCCCGGGCAGGCGCAGCTGTTCAGTCTCGGGGTCGCTGACGACCTGGCGCATCCTTGAGGGCCAGCTCGATTGCAGAGCGCGCGAGTGTCTGGAATTCCTGTAGCTGCGCTTGCGTGACGCTGCGCGGCCGATAGTCGTAGGCGCACAGCGTGCCGATGGTGTGACCTCGAACGGTCAACCGCACGGCTGCATAAAAGCGAATGTGCGGTGCACCGACGACCAGCGGATGACTCGCGAAGCGCAGATCGCGCGTCGCATCTTCAACCACCAGAAATGCAGAATCGTTCTGCAGAAACACTTCGCAAAATGAGCTTGACAGGGGCGACTCGGTCAGAGGTGTGCCGAACGCCGCCTTGAACCAGTCGCGTTCCTCGTCGAGCAGGTTGAACATCGTCATGGGGACGTCAAGAACAGTCGCGAGTCGGCGCGTAAGCTCCTCGTAGTTGGCCTCGCTGGGGGTATCGAGGATCAGGAGCTTCCTCAGCTCAGCAAGCCGCTCAGGGTCGCGGCGAGAGGTCATGTGCGTCACGGCTCAACTTTCCTCGACTCGGTCTTTTTCAACAGGGCGCCTGCCGCTCCAGCTACTGGATGAGGCCGTTCTTCAGCGCGTAGTAGGTGAGATCACTGTTGCTGGCAAGCTTGAGTTTCTCGAGCACCCGCGTGCGGTAGGTGCTGACGGTCTTGACGCTGAGGAACATGCTCTCGGCCATGTGCCCAATGGTCTCACCTTTGGCCAAGCGCAAGAACACCTGCAGCTCGCGCTCGGAAAGCGCCTCGTGGGCCGGTTTGTCGCCGCCACCAACGGCGTTGTCGGCCAACATCTCGGCCACCGCAGGGCTGATATAACGCCGACCGCGTGCCACCGTGCGGATGGCGTTGACGATCTCCTCAGGCTCGCATTCCTTGTTCAGGTAGCCGCTGGCGCCCTGGCGCAGCAAGGTGGTTGCGTAGTGCGCCTCCGGAAAGCCGCTGAGGATCAGTACCGCCACATCGGGGAAGCGCGCCTTGATGGCGGCCAAGGCGTCGATGCCGCTCTGGTCGGGCATCGAAATGTCCATCAGCATCACGTCGACCTCGCCACCGCGTGCCAGCTCCAAGGCGTCACGCCCGTTGTTGGCTTCGCCCGTCACGCGCAGGTCCACGTGTTCGGCCAGGAACTGCCGCAAGCCGCTGCGCACGATGGCATGGTCGTCGACGATAACGACTCGAATCACAGTCGCCCTCCCATTCATGTTCTCCAGGAGCTTAGCAGGCGCTGCGCCTGGAGGCGTTCAGCTTTTCCTACTGACTTTTCTTGCATGCGCGTAGGCAAAGCGTGAGGCACCTTGTGGTGCCCGTCCGATAGGGTGAGGGGGCGCCGACCCGGTGCCGCGCCCAAGCGGATGGTACGTAGGATTTGTCTGACGACTGATCAAGGGCTTTCGACGACCCTGCATGGCGCGTCTGGGCTGCATACTGGGGCTCCACCGCTATTCGCTGCCGATTTCGCGGCGACTATCGCTGTTCCGACCATGACGCCCCTGCAAATCTACATTGTCGAAGACAGCCCCATCATCCTTGAGAACTTGGCGAGCGCGCTCGAGGACTTGGCCCACGTGGAGGTGATCGGCTCAGCCGCTGACGAGCACAGCGCCGTCAAATGGCTGACCCAGGCGCAGACACCCTGCGATCTGATGATCATTGACGTTTTTCTCAGGCAAGGCTCGGGCTTGGGCGTACTGCGCGCCGCTGCACAGTCGCATCGGCGCTTCAAGCGTGTTGTGCTGACGAACTACGCCACACTCGATATGCGCAGCAAGTGCTGCGAACTAGGTGCCGACAAAGTCTTCGACAAAAGCAACGAACTTGAAGAGCTGATCGCGTATTGCACCCGCCTCGCCGACGGTGTTGATACGGCGCCTGGCTCAATGTCCTGAGACCGGACGGGCGCCGCCCGCAGGATCATGCTCAAGACCGTATTCGAGAGTTTTCTTCGAACCCGATATGGCTTCGTGGTGGCGGTGTGCGCAGTCGTGGCCTTGGTAGTGCTCAGCGAGGCCAATTACCATCATTCGCGTACGCGCCTGAGCTTTGGCATCAACCTCACCGACCTGCGGGTCCAAGCGGCGCAGACCCTGCAACTGGTCACTGACGCGGAGACGGGCGTGCGTGGCTACTTGCTCACCGGCAAGAAGGCCTACCTGGCGCCGTATGTCCGTGCCTTGGCGGAGATGCCGATGGTGCAGGACAAAACTTTCGGTTTGATCGCTCAACTGGACGCCGAACGCAGGGTGGGGGTCGAGCCCGTCAAGCGCCTGCTGGCGTCCAGGCTGGCCTTACTGGCCTCGGTGATCGAACTGTACGAAAACGGCAACCGCGACGAGGCGATGTCGATCGTTCTCTCCGACGTCGGCATGGTCAAGATGGCTGAACTTCGGCTTGCTCTGGACGATCTGCTCGACCGCGCCACCGGTCTGCAGCAGACCGTCCGCGTGTCGCTTTTCGACGCGTTGCTGCTCAATCGCCTGGCCGTGGATTTGTTGTCGATCCTCGTCGTCCTGGGTCTGTACGTGCTGATGCGCCAGACGCTGCAGTCCGACCTGTTGCGGCGCCAAGAGCAACAACGTCTGGCATCCCAGGTGCGGGAACGAACGACCGAACTGCGGGAGCTTGCGCGCCACCTGGTTTCAGTGCGTGAAGACGAACGCGGCCGTCTAGCGCGCGAGTTGCACGACGAGCTCGGTGGCTTGTTCACGGCCATGAAGCTGGAGTTTGCGCGCATTCGCCGCGTGCCCGACCTGCCCACGGGCATGCAAGACCGTTTTGTGTCGATCGAGCGGCGCTTGAATGAAGGCATCACGTTCAAGCGCCGCATCGTCGAGAACCTGCACCCTTCGTCACTGGAGCAGATGGGTCTGATGACCAGCGTGTCCCTGCTGTGCCGCGATTCGGCCCAGGCGCTGGGTATCCCCGTGCACGAAGCGCTCGAGTCAGTGGCAGTCGACCGCGAGGTCGATCTGACCATTTACCGCTTGGTGCAGGAGTCACTGACCAATGTCGGCAAGTACGCCCGTGCGTCCAAGGTCTCGGTGACGATCGATGCGCAGGACGATGGCGTGCGGGTGTGCGTCGAAGACGATGGCATCGGCTTCGATCCGGCCCGGGTTGCGTTGGGCCGGCACGGCTTGCTGGGCATGCGCTACCGCGTTGAGTCTCATGGCGGCAGCATGCACGTCGAATCGGCGCCGGGCTGTGGCACGCGCGTCGTCGTGAAGGTGCCGGGGACCTTGGCTGAGTCTTGAGCAGTTCAGTCTTTTGCGCCGGCCCTTTTGACGTTGCAGGCCCTGTCCTACACACCACCCCGAGATCTGCTGACGCCACCACGCGACACTGGCCGCTGATGCCAGAAGCCTTGCCCTCCTAGAGTTGATTCGTCGCCTCAATTGTGCGGCGATGAACAGGTCCAGCAAGGGCCTGATGAGATTTAACAGGAGGTTTCAGCATGTCACCACACCCCTCTCAGAATGCACTGCTCGCATCCTTGACCCCAAAGGACTGGGAGTCATTGCGCCCGCACCTGGAATGGGTGCAGATGCCGCTGGGCACCTTGTTGTACGACGCTGGCTCGACGATTGAACACGTTTATTTCCCGGCCACCGCCATCGTGTCGTTGGTGTCGCTACTTAAAAGCGGGGCCACGGCCGAAGTCGCGGTGGTCGGCAGGGAAGGCGTGGTGGGCGTTTGCGCCTTCATGGGTGGCGGCAGGTCGCTCAGCAGCGCTGTGGTGCAAACCGCGGGTTTCGGGTTGCGCATGGAGGCCGCCGCAATCAACGACGCTGCCAAGGCATCGGCGCCGCTGATGCAAACGCTGTTGCGCTACACCCAGTCGCTCTTTTCGCTGATGGCACAAACCGCTGCATGCAGCCGTCACCATGAGTTGACGCAGCAGCTGTGCCGTTGGCTGCTGCTGAACCACGATCGCATGCAGGGCGATGAAATGATCGCCACGCATGAGCGCATTGCCAACATGCTGGGCGTGCGCCGCGAGGGTGTGACCGGCGCAGCTTTGAAACTGCAGTCAAGCGGCCTGATCCACTATCGGCGTGGCCACATCACGGTGTTGGACCGCGGCGGCTTGGAGCGCGCCAGTTGTGAGTGCTACGGCGTCATCCAGCAGGCTTACAACCTCAGGCCGCAATATGCCTGTGAAGCTGACGCACACAACACCGCGCCAATCGCCAGACGGCAGCAGGGCCGGCCGCAATTGGCAGCGATGCGGATGGCGGCTTGAGTGGCGGCTTGAGTGGTGGCCTGATCCGCGTGGCGAGTGTGCGCAGCTCGGGTGTGCAGCTCGGGTAAACAGCGCTGAATGGGGCGCTATCGTCGGGGCCCAGCCACCCCCACCGCAGCGCCCTTTGTCATTGCTTGAAGTCACCGATCTGCGCGTCACTTTGCAAACCGCGCTTGGCCCTGCGGATGCTTTGCGCGGCGTCTCATTTGCCCTGGCGCGCGGCCAAACTTTGGGCCTTATCGGTGAATCGGGCTGCGGCAAATCCATCACTGCGCTGGCCTTGATGGGCTTGTTGCCCGACGGCGCCCGCATCCAGGGCAACATGCACTTTGACGGCCAAGACCTGGCGACGATGCCCGAGCCCGAGTACTGCCAACTGCGCGGCAACCGCATCGCCATGGTCTTTCAAGAGCCCATGACGGCGCTGAACCCGCTGCACACCGTGGGGCGGCAAATCGCCGAGCCACTGCGCCTGCACAAACAGATGACTCGAAGCGCGGCGCGCGCCCAGGCATTGCGCTTGTTGGAACGTGTGCAGTTGCCACAAGCCGCGCAGCGGCTCGATGCTTACCCGCACCAGCTCTCGGGTGGCCAGCGCCAGCGGGTGGTCATCGCCATCGCGCTGGCCTGCGGGCCTGATTTGCTGATCGCCGATGAGCCCACCACCGCGCTGGACGTCACCATCCAACGCGAGGTGCTGGACCTCATCGCCGAGCTGGTGCGTGAGGACAACATGGCGCTGCTGCTCATCAGCCACGACCTGGGTGTGATGAAGGAACGCGTGCAACGCGTGGCCGTGATGTACGGCGGCACGATCGTTGAAAGTGGGCCCACAGCGTCGGTCTTTGCGCGCCTGGCCCATCCCTACACACAAGGCCTGTTTGCCGCGCGGCCCCGCCTGGGTTTGGCGCGTGGTACCCGGCTGACCACCATCGCAGGGCGTGTGCCAGAGCTGGTTGATTTGCCGGCCGGCTGCCCCTTTGAGGCGCGCTGTCCACGCGCGATCGTTAACTGTCGAGATGAGCTACCGATGGTCTTCTCGGTGGCGCCAATGCATGAGGCACGCTGCATCCGCTTGGTCAGCGGGCAAGGTGCCGCGTGACAACACCGTTGCTCGTCGTCAACCAGCTCAGCAAGCAGTACCGCTTGCCGCGTGAACACTTGCTGAGCGCGGCGCCCACGGTGCAAGCACTGTGCGATGTGAGCTTCACGCTGATGCCGGGAAAGAGCCTGGGCGTGGTGGGTGAATCGGGCAGCGGCAAGAGCACGCTGGCACGCTTGGTGATGGCGCTGGAGGCTCCCACGAGTGGCCAAGTTTTGTTCAACGGTGTGGACTTGCACATGCTCACACCGACGGCGCTGCGCCAAGCTCGTCAGGGATTTCAGATGGTCTTCCAAGACCCCTATGGCTCGCTCGATCCGCGGCGCAAGGTGCTGCAAACGGTGGCCGAGCCGCTCGCCGTTTTGCACGGCGCCAACCGCGCCGAACAGCGTGATCGCGCGACGGAGGTGCTCGACGCCGTGGGCCTGCGGGCGAGTGATCTCGACAAGTACCCGCACGAGTTTTCAGGTGGGCAACGGCAACGCATTGCCATCGCGCGCGCCCTCATCACGCGGCCGAAACTCATCGTGGCCGACGAGCCCGTGAGCGCGCTGGATGTCTCGGTGCAAGCGGCCGTGCTCAATCTGATGCAAGACCTGCAAGACCGCTTTGGCGTGACCTACCTCTTCATCAGCCACGACCTGGCCGTGGTGGACTTGGTGTGCGACGACGTCATCGTGCTGCACCAGGGCAGCATCGTTGAACAAGGGCCACCCGATGTGCTCTTCAAACACCCGCAACACGCCTACACACAGCGCTTGTTGGCCGCCATTCCTGGCCTGAACCCTTGAGCAGAAGGACCTTTGATGAACGCACTTCATGAACTCAGCGCCAGCGAACTCAGTGCCGCGTACCGAACTCGCGACCTGTCCCCCGTGGAAGTGACTCAGGCGGTCATCGCTCACATCGAACGTTGGGAGCCCGAGCTGTGCGCGATGTACGCCTTCGACCCCAGCACGGCGCTGACCATGGCGCGCGCCGCTGAAGCACGTTGGCGGGCGGGCGCGCCGCTGTCGCTGCTCGACGGCGTGCCCGTCACCATCAAGGAGAACATCGCCACCAAGGGCGTGCCTGTGCCCATGGGCAGCGCGGCCAGTGAGCTCATTCCCGCGCTAGACGACTCGCCGCCAGCGGCGCGCCTGCGCGCGGCCGGCGGCGTGTTCCTGGGCAAGACCACCATGCCCGACATGGGCATGCTGTCTTCGGGCCTGAGCAGTTTTCACAAGCTCGCGCGCAACCCCTGGGACTTGCATTTGAACCCCGGGGGCAGCAGCGCCGGCGCGGGCGCTGCTGCGGCTGCGGGTTATGGCCCCTTGCACGTGGGCACCGACATCGGCGGCTCCATCCGCTTGCCCGCTGGCTGGTGCGGCGTGTTTGGCTTGAAGCCCAGCGCGGGGCGCGTGCCCATCAAACCACCGTTCACAGGCCGTGTGGCCGGCCCCATGACACGCACGGTGTTGGACGCTGCGCTGATGATGGCCGTGCTCAGCCGCCCGGACTGGCGCGACACCACCAGTTTGCCGCCGCAAGACATCGCCTGGACCGAGTTAACCATTGATGTGAGAGGCCTGAAAATCGGCCTGCATCTGGAGCCTGGCTGGGGCCTGCCACTCAACGCAGAAACCGCCGCCGCCGTGAACGCTGCCGCGCGCCAATTCGAAGCTGCGGGCGCCATCATCGAGCCTGTCAAAACCTTCATGACGCGCGAAGCCATCGACGGCATGGACGCCTTCTGGCGCTTGCGCTCGCACCTCGACATCAAGTCCTTGCCGCAACACCGTCAAGACAAAGTGCTGCCCTACATCCGCGAGTGGGCTGCAGGGGGCGCGCTGCTCAGCGCCGCGCAGCTCTTTCACGGTTACAGCCAGATGGCCGCCATGCGTGAAGCGGCGGTGGCTGCGTGCCAGCCTTTCAATTTTGTGCTGTCCCCCGTGAGCCCCGTGCCAACCTACCCCGCGGAGTGGGCCGGGCCGACGAATGACCCCGCGCGCCCTTTGGAACACATCGCCTACACGCTGCCCTACAACATGAGTGAGCAGCCCGCCGCCAGCGTGAACTGTGGTTACACGGCCAACGGGATGCCCATCGGTTTGCAGATCATCGGCCAGCGTTTTGACGACCTGGGTGTGCTGCAAGTGGCGCGGGCTTGGGAGCTGATGCGCGGGGTGCAGCGGGCTTGGCCGTCGAACCCGGCCGAGTGACAAGGCCGACAAGGGCGACAGGGCCGACCCCACCCGCAGCGCGCGCGCCTCACATTCCCTTGAACAGACCCGTGTAGCTGCGACTCACTTCCAGCTTTTGGCCGTGGCCCTTGACGGCCACGATCTGCCTGCCGCGAAAGTCGCGCGTCACGCCGCTGATGGCTTTGACATTGACCAGCGTGCTGCGGTGAATTTGCCAAAAGATGTGCGGATCCAGTTCATCCACCAGCTCTTTGATCGGCTTGCGGATGAGCGCTTCGACGGTGGCCGTTTGCACCCGCGTGTACTTTTCGTCGCTGACAAAAAACAGCACCTCGTCCACCGCCACCATCTGAATGCTCTGGCCAACGCTGGCCTGTATCCACTGCAGGTAATTGGGCTTGCCATTAGGGTTCATGCGGGCCGAGAGCTTGTGCAGCAGTTGTTGCAGTGACGGGCCCGCGCTGGCGGGCGCAGCGCTGTTGCTCACATCATTTGTTAACGCGCTGTCAATCTCGTCATGGGCCTGGCTGTCACGCGCCGCTAGACGCAAGCGCAGTCGTGCCACCGTCAAGGCCAATCGCTCGCGCTCGGCAGGCTTCAAGACGTAGTCCACCACGCCTTGCTCGAAGGCTTCCACAGCGTATTGGTCATAGGCTGTGATGAAAACGATCTCGGGCAAGAGCGTGTCGTCTTCACCTTCAGCGGGTGGCAGTTGGGCGATTTGCCGCGCGGCTTCAACACCCGTGAGGCCGGGCATGCGGATGTCGAGAAAAGCGATGTCGGGCCGGTGTTCTTGCACCAAGGCCACGGCCTCGGTGCCGTTCTTGGCTTCGCCCACGATCTGCAGTTCTGGCCAGGCCTCGGCCAGGCGTGCGCGCAGTTGGTCACGCATCAAACGTTCGTCGTCAGCAATAACGGCGCGCGGCCCGCCCGTGACAGCGCAAGAGGTGGGCGTGTTGGTGGTACTCATGCCGCCATCTTGACAGAGCTTGGCTTGCGAAAGATGAGCCACAGCAGGCCGACCACCAACAACACGGGCGACAACACCAGGAGGGCTGCACCGCCCACGGCCAACACGGCGCTGCCCACGCCGATGAACAAGCTCAGCAGCGCCACAGCGCCGGCCACCAGCAGCACCACGGGCAACACCGTGAAAACAATGGTCAGCACCAGCACCACAGCCAACACCAAGGCACACATCGCCACCAACAAGTGGCCTGGTTGCCACCGGCCCAGGCTCACCGTGTTGCCGTCGACGGTGACGCGCACGCCATCGCCCAGCTGGCCAGAAAACGCGCCCTGCGCAACGGCTTGACTGATGTCATGCCAGGCCCAGCCGAAGGCGGCGACCACAGCCGTCAACAAGGCCACGGTCAGCGCAACACTCAGCAACACTGCCCAACCCATGGCGCTGAAAAATCGACGGGCAAAACTGCGCTCGCCACGGGGGTCGTTTGAGGAATAGTTCGTCATGCGTCAGCTCCTTCCAGAGTTTTGTAAGGCACGGTCAGCGTGACACGTGTGCCGCTGGGGTTGTTCTCGGCAATCGTCATCGACGCGCGCGCGCCGTACAGCAGTTGCAGGCGTTCGCGGATGTTGGCCAGCCCCACCCCCGTGCCTGCGGTGGCAGCGCGGCCAAAGCCCAGGCCCGTGTCAGCCACGGTCACGACCAACTTGCCGTGCACGATCTCGGCGCGCACGCTCAATGTGCCGCCCTCGGGCTTGGGTTCCAAGCCATGTTTGATGGCGTTTTCCACCAAGGTTTGAATCATCATGGGCGGGAACTCGGCCGACAACAAACCGTCGCTGATGTCAATGGTGGTTGTCAAGCGCTCTTCCATGCGGACCTTCAAGATTTCAAGATAAGGCCGGATCATGGCCAGCTCGCGGCCCAGGTCGCGCGCCGTGCCGTCGTTGGTTTCGCGCAGGCTTGGCATGCTGGCGCGCAGCAAGGCGATGAGGTTCTTTTGCATCACACTGGCTTTGGCCGGATCGGTCTCTATCAAGTGATCGATCGACGCCAGCGTATTGAACAAAAAGTGCGGCTCCACCTGCGCTTGCATGGCGGCCATGCGCGCTTCCACCACCTGGCGTTTGAGCGATTCGGCTTCGGCCGTTTCGGTCGCTTGTGCGGCCTTTACTTCGGCCTGCACGCGGCCCTTGTAGAGCACCTTGATGAGCACTGAGCCCACCACCCACATGAGCGCCAGGTCGGTGAGAAAGTCGCCCCATTGCACGCGCCGCGTGGTGCGCACGGTGCCACCCGAATGCTGCTCGGCCATCGTGGCTTCGCGCACCGCAGCCTCGGCATCGGCCTTGGCTTCACGCGCCACTTCCATGGCTTCACGTTGGGCTTGCACCACGTCACGCACAGCCTCTTTGGCGTCCTCCAGGGCAGCGCGGATGCTGTCACGCACTTCTTCGCTGGTGCTGCCTGGCGGCAAGGTGATGTTGATGCCGCTGCCGTCAATGCGCGCCGACGCTTCAGCGCTCGCCACCGTGCTGGCGGCACCCGAGGCCGGCGCGGCCGCGGCGCCAGCCTTTTGTGTGATGCGGATGCCTTTGTCGTCGATGGTGATGTCAAACCCACCGCGCACGCCGCTGGCCGATGAAGGCGACTTTTCAATGTGAATGACCGAGGGCTGCACCGCAGGCGCTGCGGGCACGGCCGGCTCTTTGGGCACCGCCGGGGAACGGGGCGCTTTGGGCGCCTTGGGCGGGCGGGGTTCGTTGGCACCGACATGCTCACGCGTCTCGGTGACGCGCCAGCTGAAAGGTGGCAGTTGCTGCACGATCGCCGCCAGCGCGATGAGCAACACCGACAGCACACCAAAGCGCAACCACGTGATGCTCACCAACCAATTGGCATACCGATGAAAGGCGCGCAAGGTAGCGGCCGAAAAGCGCTGCCACCGGGCGAACCACAGGTCTTGCCAGGGCGGGGTGCGGGGTGAAGAGGGGGGCGTGGGGCTCATGGGGCGGGGCAGCACTGAAGGGCTTGGTTGTTGGGCCCGATGTTCGCAGGCCCAGCGTGCTCGGCGCCATCGGCAAGTAGACGCGCTGCATTGCGCGGGGCATGGCATGCACATGGTGGCGACAGGCGGTGGCCAGCCCGCTCAAGTGAAAACCCCCGTTTGGGAACTTTCCAACGCTCCCGGCGCCAACCCTGCATGAGCCGTGTTGAGCCGCCGCAAAAACCATGTTGAGTTTTGCGCCATGGCGACCGCGCGAGGCGGCTGGCACCGGCCAGTACAAGCTGGTGCAGCGCTTGGTGCAGGGTGACTTGCAAGCGCTGGAAGAGATCTACCGCAAAGAGGCCGGGGGCGTCTACCGCTATGCCTTGGCCCTGTGTGGCAACGCAGCCTGGGCGGCCGATGTGACGCAAGATGTTTTCATCGCCCTGGCGGCGCAGCCGCAACACTTTGACGCTGCACGTGCCACCTTGGGTGCCTACCTGGCGGGTGCCGCGCGCCACGCCCTGCTGGCGTTGTGGCGGCGCCAACGTAAAGAGCTGCCACTGGACGACGCGCAGAGCGACGGCGCGAGTGACAGCGCGAGTGACAGCCACGAAGGCGCGATGGCCGAATCGACGGCCGGTGGCTGCGGCGACTCACCTGAAACCTTGTTGCAACGAGCGCAAACCGAACAAGCCCTGTGGCGAGCGCTGCGTGGGTTGCCCTGGCCTTTCCGTGAAGCCTTGGTGTTGGTGGACTTGCAAGGGCGCAGCTACTTGGAAGCGGCGCAGATTGCGGGCATCGAACTCAACACATTGCGCACTCGTGTGCACCGGGGCCGCAAGCAATTGGCGATGGCCTTAGACGCGCTGGACACACTCGCCGCGCCACCGCCACAAGCGCGCCGAGCAAACCAGGAGACCTGGCATGAAGCCTCAAGCCAACGAGATTGACAACGCTCGCGCCGGATCTGATCCCACAACGTTTGACATGACTGACGACAACCCCGGCGCACCCGCAACGCGGCAACTTTCAGCGTTGCTGAAGCAAGCCGCCGATACGCTGCAAGCGTTGACCCCCCCGCCCTTGCCCGCTGCTGCCGGGCGTGCGCTGGCCAAGGCCGCGCGCCAACCAGCGCCCAGGCCCGTGGCCCGCTGGCCCGCCTGGGCCACAACGCGGCTTTTGCGCAGCCCCCTGCCCTGGGCCGGTGTTGGCAGTCTCGCAGCGTTGCTACTGGTTGTTGCGTTCGACTGGTGGCGGCCCGCCGCGCCGGCGCTGGCCGCAGCGCCAACATGGGTGCAATCCGACGACAACCACTTCGTGCCCGTGGTCGGCCCCGAGCGCTGGCAACGCTTGCAAGAACAGGGTGCTTCCAGAGCCTGGGTCGTGCCCACGGAAGTGCCGCCCCAGCAGTTGGCCAGTTGGGGCCTTCCTTTTGACCCGGGCCGCGCCAGCGTCAGCGTGCGTGCCGAGCTGCTGATGCAAGCCAGCGGCGAAGTACTGGCCATGCGGTTGCTGCGTTGATTTTTGAGCAAGTCAAATCAATCGTTGAGTCTCAGACCACCTCACCTCGCTTTTTCTCCCATTCAAAGGACACCGCCATGACCACCTTCCGTTTATCCAGCTGGACCTGTGCCGCAGCAGCGCTGAGCCTTTGCCAAGGCTTGGCAGCGCAGACCAACCCAGGCGAGGTCACACCAGCCCAGGCCCATCCCTTGATCGCGCAGGTCATGACGCAGGTTTTTGGCGACGCTGCCAATCTCGGGTGGCCCCATGAGCTGATGCAATTGGCAAGCCAACACATGGGCAGTGGACGCGTGGTCAAGGGCGCGCCCTATTGCGCCGAAGCCGTCAGCGAGAACGTGCAGTGGCTCGTTGACGGCAGCAGCAGCGGCACGCCCAACCGCATCGTGCGTCGCCAAAGCACTCAGCTGTGTCGTGACGGTGAAGGTCGCACACGCCAGGAAGTTGACGTCGGTGGTCGCAAAGTCGTCTATTTGAACGACGCAGCAACGGGTGAGCGCTGGGTGCTGGACCCGCAACGCAAAACCGCGCGTTCCATCAAGGCCATGGCCCTGCCCACAATCCCCGGCGCTGCACCGCTGCCACCCTTGCCACCGCTCCCCCCGCTGGCGCAAGCTGCTGACGGCCACAACGGCGGCCCTGTGCAGGTGATGGTGATGACCACGCCCGACGCTGCGAACGGCGCCGCGCCCCATGCCACGACCAGTGCCCCAACCCCCGCCAGTGGCGCGGCCAAGCGCGAAACGCGCCATGTGCAAGTGCGTGTGATCAGGCCCGAGGGCGACATGGCCCGCACCATGCCCCCGCCCGAGGTGAGCTGGCGCGCCCACCAGTTTGCGCCACGCGGCCCCGGCGTGGCCAACGCCCTGGGGCAAAAGGACATCGAGGGCCAACGCGCCAACGGCGAGCGCACGACCTGGACCATCGAAGCGGGCAAGCTCGGCAATGAGCGTCCCATCGTGATCACACGCGAGGTGTGGACAGCGCCTGAGCTGATGCTCACCGTGCTGTCACGTGACCTCGACCCCCGCAGTGGTGAAGCCCACTACAAGCTGCAAAACATCAAGCGTGGTGAACCCGACGCGGCCTTGATGCGCGTGCCTGCGGACTACAACAGCACCCCCCGAACGCCCGCAACGCCGGGCAAAACCGAGCGTGGCTGAAAGTCACTCACCTCAAACATGCAAACTGCTGGCCAGTGCGAGCACCATCACCGCGGTGGCCACACACAGCACCAGGCGCAGCAGCGTTGAATCAGCGCGGTCGGCCAGCAGCATCTGCTCCATCGGGTCGGGGCCGAGGCCCAGGCCCAGGCCGCCCCGCGCGGGCAGGGCCAGTGCGGCGTTCACAGCGAGGGCAGGCGAATTGGCAAGGTTCTTGAACATGGCGATTTCCTTTGAAGACTTGGTGAGCCGACGGGCATCCACCCGATGCCTTGGTTCGCAGTCTCTTCAAAGGGCGTTACGCGAGCGTTACGCCAGCGTGACGCGGGCGTGACACCGCACGGCCATGGTCACGGCCCCACGAGCTCAGACCCGCAAGGCGTTGGCCGATAACACCGCGCGGTTCACGCTATTGCGCTGCAAAAAGCTGTCCACAAAGGGTGCCGGCACCGTGCTGGCCGCGCACTCGCTCACCCAATGGCGCACCTCGGCCAAAACCTGTGCCGCGCGGTCGTGGTGCCCAGCGGCGGCCAGCACACGCGCCATCTGCCAGCGCATTTGCGCGCGGTAGGCCATCGCGGGCTCAACCTCTGAGGCGATCTGCAAGGCCTGCTCGGCCAGGGCCGCAGCCGCGCGCTTGCTGTGCTGGGCCTGTTGCACCAACGCCAGCAGCCAAGCACCTTTGAGGCCCAACCGCCGAGCTTCACGGGCGCTGCGTGCGAGCGTCTGTTGGGCCACTTTCGGCGGCAGGGTTGCGGCCAGTTCGCAATCAATGATGAGGGCCATTTCAGGCCAACCAGCGCGCGGTGCCGTGGCTTGCGCGCGTGCCAACATGGTTTGTGCGTTGCCTCCCGGTGCGCGCTCCAGACGAGAAAGCAGCAACAAACGCCGGGCCTCAAAGTGGGCGGGCAGTTTGTCGTCCGCACCGGCCGCGTTCAGGGCTTGTTGCGCACGTGCAAATTGCCCCAGATCCAACCAAATGTGACCCAGGTGCAGATGCACCACGGGCAAGCGCGCAGGGTTGCTGGCCTGAAGCTCTGCCAAGGCCACATCGGCGGCTTGCAGCGCCTGGCCATAGTGGCCCATGGCACGCGCGCACTGCATCTGCAACACAGCACAAAAGGCCACCGTGCTGCCACGCATGTCGTAAGTCGCAATGACGCGCTGCGCCTGCTCGACGTGACTGCGCGCTTGGGCCACATCGCCCACATTCAAACGGCTCACCGCCTGGTTGCCCAGCAGCGAGACTTGCTGCGCCAGGTCGCCACCCGCCGCTGCAGCGGCAATGGCCACGCTGCGCTGGTGGCTGGATTCGTCGGTGCGGCCCAAGTTGTCAAGCACCACGGCAAAGTTGTCGTGCAACTCGGCTTGTTCGGCCTGGCTGAGCACGGGATGCCAAGCGGCTTCATCGGCGAGCAAAACCTCAAAGTGCGCCAAGGCATCGTCAAATCGCCCCGCCATGGCCAAGGCCGTGGCCAAGCGTTGCTGGACGACACATTGCAGGCGAGCACGGCCTTGCGCATTGCCAAGGTTGTGCGCCAAGGCCAGCGCCTGCTCACCGTGGAGAATTGCACCTTCCACATTGGTCAAATGCGTGCAGTACCAAGCGCGCTGGCCCAGCGCGTCACAACGCTGCGTGGGTGTTTGCGCCAAACGGTCCAGACGGTCGAGCAACGAAAAACCGCTGGCTTGGCGGATGCTGTTCATGTGGGTGTCCACGGCCAGCGTGACACTCTCGAAGGCCTGTGTCAGATCGCCAGCCGCTTCGGCGATGTCGGCAGCGCGCAGCAAAAACTCGATGCGCTCGCGCTCACGCAGCGCAGCGTGCGCGCGGTCTGCCGCCGCGTGCAAGGCGGGCAGGGCGCGTTCGCGCTGCCCGGCGGCTTCCCAATGAGCGGCAATGCGCGCAGGCTCACCCTGCGCCGCTTGCACAAACAGCGCGGCCTGTTCGTGCAAATGGCGGGCAATGACGTCCGGCAGGCCAGCCATCACGGCTTCAAAAATCAAGTCATGCGCAAAGTCAGTGCCAAGCAGCAATTGCTGCTTTTCCAGCTCACGCCAAGGGTCGGCCAATTGCAAGGCGTTTTGGCCGAGAACGCCGATGGCCAAAGGCAGCGAAAAATCCACGCCAGCGATGGCCGCCAAGCGCGCCAACATCAACGCCGCTGGCGACAAGCGTGCCAGCTGCAAAGCCATGAGCTGCGCCAGGCTCTGCGGTGTGGGCAGCTGATGGCCCAGGCTGTCGGCCAAGTCCACGGGGCTGCGCAAGCCGCCTTGTGCCCAAGCCAGCTTGAGTGTCTCCAGTGCAAAAAGCGGGTTGCCACCACTGCGTTGGCGCAGACTGGGCGCCAGACGTGCACCTTGCACGCCGTCCAACTGCAAAGAGTCGACCAACTCGGCCACGTGCTCGACGGTCAAAGGTTGCACGGTGATCAGCGTGAAGGGCGCGGCCGTGCCGAGCGCAGCCAACAACTCTTGCAAACGCGAGCCGGGCTCGGGCGGGCGCATGCCCAGGCACCAACGCAGGGGCGTGTCGGCGCGGGGAGCACACAAAAGGCTCTCCAACAAGTCGATGCTGGCGCCGTCAGCAAAGTGCGCGTCGTCCAGCACCAAGCCAGTGATGTGCTCGTGCGCCCGGCCCAGCAACTCTGCGACCGGTTCGATCATCGACTGCGGCAAGGCTTGGCGCTGCGCTTTGGGCAAGATGCTGGCGGCCGGCGCCAGGCTGGGCAACAAGGGTGCCAGGCGTTGCCTTGTGCTGTCGTCAAAAGCCCCGGGCGCATGTTCTGCCAAGACCGACAAAAGACGCGCAAAGCTGGCGTAGGGCACCAAAGCATCGCCTGGGCGCCCAGCCGCCAGCACCAGGCCCGGTGATTCGGCGGCCAAGCTGCGCAACAAGCGTGACTTGCCCATGCCTGCCTCGCCACTGATCACCACCAAGCCGCCTGCTGCCCAGCCGTGTCGCAGCGTGTGCATCTCGGCGTGCCGGTCGATCAAGCGGGGAGGACGCAACAAAGCCACGGGCATGGCGGACGCAAAAACCGGCGCGGCAGCCATGCTGGGTTGAGCTTCGATGCTTTGCAAAAGCGCCAGGGTCTCGGCGCTGGGCACCGTGCCTACCTCGTGTTTGAGCAAGGCTTCGCAGCGGTCAAAGGCCAGCAACGCCGCAGCACGGTCGCCGCGCAGGTAGTGCAAACGCATGACACGACGGTGGGCGTCTTCAGAGAGCGGCTCGGCGTCCAGCAAGGCCTGGGCCAATGGCAACGCGGCCGCCACATCGCCCGCAGCTTCCAGCGCCTGGATGGCCGCTTCTTGCGCTTGGCGCGCCAAGCCCTTGCGCAGCGCGCGCTCACGCTCAAGCCACAGGCGAAGCTCGGGGAATGCGCTCGCATCCAGCTCACCGAGAAGGGTGCTTGCACCGCCCAGGTCGTGTGTCGCCTCATGCGTTAGTTCGAGCGAGGCACCGCCGCTGACCAAGTCGCGTCCAGCTTGTTTGCGCAAGCGAAAGAGGCGTTGGCGCAGTGCGTTGCGCGCAGCCGCCACCTCGCTGCCGGGCCACAGCAGCTCCGCCATGCGCTCGCGCGGTGTGGGGCCTTGCAAAGCCAGCCAGGCC
>JAYVRO010000556.1:0-3106 GCA_043776165.1 Rubrivivax sp.
GAGCGCCGCCCCGTGCACGCGTGGGTGATGGCCGAAGCCGTGGCCAACCACGCGACATTGGGCAACCAATTGGTGGCACCCGGCATGGAAGCGGACACCCCCGAAGGCGCGCGCTTGCGCCAGCAAATCGGCGCCCGAATCCAGGCCGCCAAGTTGCGTGAGTTCGTGACACTGGGCGTGGTGCTGGGCTACCAGTACGACGGCTCTGCGCTGGTGGTGGCCGACGACAGCAGCGCGCCTGAGTCCGACTTCATCAACTACGTGCCCAGCAGCCGCCCAGGGCATTTGGCGCCGCACGCCTGGCTGCACGATGGCAGCTCCTTGTATGACCACTTCGGCGCGGGCTTCACACTGCTGGCCACGTCAGCCGCGCAGGCCAGCGACATTGAACGATTGCGTCACGATGCCCATCGCTGCCGTGTGCCGCTAACGCTGCTACAGCCCCATGTGGGCGCTTTGACGGCGCTGTACCCCTGCGCCTTGACGCTCATTCGGCCAGACCAGCATGTGGCCTGGCGCGGCGATGTGTGGCCCGAATCAGGTGACAAGTTATTCAGTCGGGTGACTGGGCGAAGCTAAAGCACCTTGTACTTCCAACAGCTTTCGAATGTCCTTCTTCGCGACCTTGCCGTAACCCGACTTGGGCAACTCAGGCCAAAACAAGACATGGCGCGGCCAGCGGTAGCGTGCGCAGCGGCCTTCCAGGTGGGCCAGTAAATCTGTCATCTCACACGCTGGCGCATCGGCGCGACGCACCACCACCGCCACGCCCACTTCACCCCATTTGGCGTCGGGCATGCCCAGCACAGCCACTTCGGCCACGCCAGGGTGCGTGAGCAACACTTCTTCGACCTCCAACGGGTAGACGTTGGAGCCGCCCGAGATGTACATGTCGGATTCACGGCCCGTGATGTAGAGCAAGCCTTGCGCGTCCAAGCGCCCGAGGTCGCCGGTGTGGAACCAGCCACCTCGCAGCGCCTTGGCCGTCGCCCCGGGATTGGCGTGATAGTGCGACAGCACAGCGGGCCCGCGAACACATATTTCGCCCACGTCATTCGTTAACAACGGTCGCATGTTGGCATCGAAGATGGCCACTTCCATACCGGTGCGTGGCCGCCCGCATGAGCCGATGTGGGCATTCGGATCGGCGTCGTCAGCGCTGTGCATGTGTGCGGGCAACACGGTGATGGCACCTGTGACTTCGCCCAGGCCAAAGTACTGCACCAGCACCTTGCCGAGTTTTTGCAGGGCCAACTTTTGGTCAGAACGGTACATGGGGGCACCGGCATAAATCATGTAGCGAAGCGACGAGTGGTCGTATTCATCAACGGCCGCGTGCTCGACCAAGATCTTCACGATGGTGGGCACCGTGAAGAGGTTGCTGACGCGGTGTGTTTGCACCAGTTGCCAAAACACTTCGGGGTCCAGGCCCGAACCCGGCATCAGCACCGTGGCCGCGCCGCGCGCCACGTTCAGCAGCATGTGCACACCTGCGCCGTGGCTCAGCGGTGCAACGGCGATGGAGCAATCTTGTTCGGTCGTGCCAGGGATCAAATCGGCCAAGTGATTGGCCACCACAAAGGCCATTTGCCCGTGCGTCAACACAGCCGCCTTGGGCTTGCCGGTGGTGCCTGAGGTGTAGAAGAACCACAACGGGTCGTCGTAGGCCACAGTGGCCTCAATCACACCTGCGGCGACTTCATCGCTGTGCGCCGCAACCAGCGCGTCGTAGCGCCATTCACGGGCTATTGCAGAGCCGATCTTGATGACATGGCGAAGCGCTGGTGATGCTTCACGAACCGCTGCAACATGGCCTGCAAAAACATCCTCCACCAGCATCACAACGGCACCGCTGGACTGCCCCAAATAGGCCACCTCGGGTGGTGTGAGTCGAAAATTGGTGGGCACCCAAACGGCACCTAAGCGAAACGCTACCCAGCAACTCTCGAACATCTGCACGTTGTTGCGCGACAGCACGAGCAACCGGTCGCCCGGCGCCACACCCAAGCCACGCAGTGCCAACACCATGGCGTCCACGCGCTGGTCGATCTGGCGCCATGTCCAGGTTTGCTCGCCATGAATCAGCGCCACGTGATGGGGAAATTGCCGTGCCGTCTGGCGCAGCAACTGGCCCAGATTCATGACTTGTGCGGGGTTCATGGCGGGTTGTCGGTGCGGTGAAGGCGGGGCTGAACTTTAGGCGCAGCGCCGCGCCGAGAATGCGCGCTTGCTCGACACCTCACCCAAGGGACCATGGCAGCGCAAGACCACGAATCATTCGACTACAAAGTGTTGACGGCGCACCTGCCGCCACCCCGCTTTGTGCCGCTGCCTGATTACCAACGTTTCAGCCAACCAGAGATGTTGGCGCGGGCGCATGCCTTTCATGCCGACATGAACCGGCGGCGCACCACGCGGCAGTTCTCGACCGAGCCCGTGCCCAAAGAGCTCATTGAGCTGGCCATGCTGACGGCTGGCACCGCGCCCTCGGGCGCGCATCGCCAGCCCTGGCGCTTTGTGGCCATCAACGACGGCGTCATCAAAGCGCAATTGCGCGCTGCCGCCGAAGAAGAAGAACTCAAGAGCTATGCCAGCCGCATGCCGCAAGAGTGGCGCGAAGCACTGCACCCGCTGGGCACCGATCACGTCAAGGAACACATGACCGACGCACCTTGGATCGTCGTGTTATTCGCAGAGAAATACGGCCTGCGCCCTGACGGTGCTCATATCAAAAATTACTACGTCGAAGAAAGTGTGGGAATCGCTGCGGGCCTGTTCATTGCCGCCATTCAGATGATGGGTTTGGTGACGCTCACGCACACACCCAACCCGATGGCCTTCTTGCGCGACTTGCTGGGCCGCGGCAGCAATGAAAAGGCCGTGCTCCTGATGCCGGTGGGATACCCGGCGCCCGGCGCCCAGGTGCCTGATTTGCAGCGCATGCAAGCACACGAATTCATTCAGTGGAACGCTGGCGCCGCGCTTAACAAAACTTAGGGCTCGTTCGAGGATAACTTGAGCATTTGGCCGTCGGATGCGGGATGCGATGCAAGGCGCAAAGCACAGCGATGCCCATCGGCATCGCGAGCATTTGCAACGCCGCAGC
>JAYVRO010000557.1:0-10565 GCA_043776165.1 Rubrivivax sp.
TGACCACCGTGCTGGGACTCACGCCGTACTGCTGGGCGCAGCCGCGCACTGAAGGCAACCGTGCGCCGGCTGATAACACGCGCTGCTGGATTCGTTGGGCAAAACGCTGGGCCAGTTGTTCGGCCAGTGAGTGCGTGGCTGACGGCGTCAAGGCCGATGGTGCGGCGTGGACATGGGCGTGGGCAGGCGGCGCTTTTTGCATGTTGTCTGCATCAACTGTGCCGCACCGTGTGGCTGCACAGATATCAAAAGTGTGCCTCAAAGTGTACTGGCACTGTATTGATGTCGTCGACTAGACTGGCCCGATGCCTTTGTCCGCCTCTACCTCCAGGACCGCTGCGCCCGGTGTGCCTGCGATGCAGACCACAACCCGCGTCGCGCAAGGCTTGGCTTGGGGTTTGCTCGGCGTCGTCATGTTTGCCATGACCCTGCCCATGACACGCTTGGCCGTGGGCGACGCCAGTGCGCCGCAGTTGCCACCGTTTTTTGTCACTGCGGGACGCGCCGCCGTGGCGGGGCTCTTGAGTGTCTTGTACCTGCTGGCCGTGCGCGCACCCTGGCCTGCGCGGCGCCATTGGCGGCCCTTGGCCATCAGTGCGCTTGGCACGGTGGTGGGATTCCCCTTGTTCTTGTCACTGGCGCTGCGTGAAGTGCCCTCCATGCACGCCGCCGTGGTCACCGGCATCTTGCCTTTGACCACGGCCGTGCTGGGCGCCATGGTGCTGCGCCAGCGCCCGCACTGGGGGTTTTGGGCCTGCGCCATCGCGGGCACAGCGCTGGTGCTGGCTTTTGCACTGCGCGCCAGCGGCGGGCAACTGGTCTTGGCCGACGTGTACCTGTTGCTGTGTGTGACCATCGGCGCCTTTGGCTACGTTTACGGCGCCCAGGTCTCGACTGTGTTGCCCGCACAGCAGGTGATCTGCTGGGTCTTGGTGGGCTCCTTGCCTTTCACCTGGCCTGTGGCGCTGTGGGCGTGGCCGTCTGGCCCGGCAAGCGCGGCAGCCTGGACGGGTTTCGCCTACGTTTCAGTCTTTTCAATGTGGCTCGGCTTTTTTGCCTGGTACCGCGGCTTGGCGGTGGGTGGGCTCTTGCGGGTGAGTCAGATACAGCTGGTGCAGCCCTTTTTGGCGCTGCTGTTTGCCGTGCCGGTTTTGGGTGAAACCTTGGACCCTGTGACTGTGGGTTTTGCCCTGGCCGTGATCGCTGTGGTGTTCATCGGCCGCAAGATGCCGGTGCAGCGATGATCCGAAAAAGCCGGAGACGCCATGACACCCTTCGACCCGCTTCGCCCACAAGACTTTTTGGCCCAGTTGCCTGGGCCGCCCAACGCTCAGTGGCCGCAAGGCGCGCGCTCGGTGACGGCACTGCGCCACGGCACGCTCGAGATCAAACTCTATGCGCCGCTTGGCAGCGACCCACAACAGCCCCACACCCGCGACGAGGTCTACGTGGTGATAACGGGCCAGGGCGTGTTTGACAACGGTGGCCAGGTGCAGCCGTTCAATACCGGCGACGCGCTGTTTGTGCCCGCCATGCGTGAACATCGCTTCACGCAATTCAGCGAGGACTTTGTCTGTTGGGTGATGTTTTACGGCCCCGAAGGAGGCGAAAAATGAGTTGGAAACTGGCGCGCCGCGCTGCACGTTTGAACCCGTCCACCATCCGCGAGATCCTCAAGATCACTGAGCGGCCGGGCATCATTTCCTTGGCCGGTGGCTTGCCGTCAGCAGATACATTCCCGGTCGCCGCCATGGCCGAGGCGACCGCGCGCGTGTTGCGTGAACAACCACGCGAGGCGCTGCAATACGCTGCCAGTGAAGGTTTTGCCCCGCTGCGCGATTGGGTGGCAGCACACATGTCGGCGCAAGGGGTGGGTTGCGGCGCCGATCAAGTGCTCATCACCACGGGCTCGCAGCAGGGGCTTGATCTGGTGGGCAAGGTGCTCATCGACCCTGGCAGCCACGTGGCCGTTGAATCGCCCACGTACTTGGGTGCCCTGCAAGCGTTTGCGCCGTACGAGGCTGAATTTGTGCCCGTTGATGGCGACGACGACGGGCCTTTGCCCGACGCGCTTGACGCGGCGGGTGACGCGCGTTTTGTCTACCTGCTGCCCAACTTTCAAAACCCCAGTGGCCGCTGCCTGAGCGCCGCGCGGCGATTGGCCTTGGTCGCCAAAGCGGCGCAACTGGGCTTGCCCATCGTTGAAGACAACCCTTACGGCGACTTGTGGTTTGACGCGCCACCACCGCCACCACTGTCAGCTTCGGCCGGTAAGATGGCCATCTACCTCGGTTCGTTTTCCAAGGTGCTGGCGCCGGGTTTGCGGCTTGGTTATGTCATCGCGCCGCGACATCTTTACCCCAAGCTCTTGCAGGCCAAACAAGCGGCCGACTTGCACACACCGGGCTTTAACCAGCGCGTGGTGTTTGAGGTCATCAAGGACGGCTTTTTGACGCAACACGTGCCCACCATCCGTGCGCTCTACAAGGCCCAGCGTGATGCCATGCAAGCTGCATTGCTGGCTCGCATGCCCGCAGGAGTGCATTGGCAGCAACCCGTGGGCGGTATGTTTTTCTGGCTTGACTTACCTCAGAACGTTAACGCCACAGCGCTGTTGCCGAAAGCGGTTGAGGCGGGCATGGCCTATGTGCCAGGCGCGCCGTTTTTTGTGCATGACGGGCACGAGAACACACTTCGCCTGAGCTTCGTCACCGTGCCGCCTGCCACCATCGAACGCGGTGTGGCTTTGCTTGGCCAAGTTTTGAAAACGGCGCTCGCAGCATGAAGCGCCGCTTTCATCAGCTTGACGTCTTCACGGCCACGCCACTGTTAGGCAACCCTTTGGCCGTGGTGCACGCTGCGCAGGGCCTGAGCGACGCGCAGATGGCCGCGTTTGCGCGCTGGACCAATCTGTCGGAGACGACATTTTTGTTGCCACCAACCAGGCCCGAAGCCGATTACCGCGTGCGCATCTTCACGCCGGTAGCCGAGTTGCCCTTTGCTGGTCATCCCACGCTGGGCAGTTGTTTTGCCTGGTTGGCAGCGAGCGGCCAGGCGCACAGTGCCGAGCACGTGGTTCAAGAGTGTGGCGTGGGTTTGGTGCGCGTGCGCCGCGATGTTGAATATGGTCAGCAGCGCTTGGCTTTTGCCGCGCCGCCCTTGCGCCGCACCGGGCCGCTTGACGAGGCCACGTTGCGGCAAATCGAGCACGCGTTGGCCGTGCCGCCGGGTGATGTGTTGCATCACCAATGGGTGGACAACGGCCCGGGTTGGTGCGCTGTGATGCTGCGCACAGCTCAGCAAGTGTTGGCGCTGAAGCCAAACTTTGCGGCCTTGGGCGCACTCAAGCTCGGTGTTATTGCGCCGCAATTGCCGGGCGCCGAGACGCAATTTGAAGTGCGCGCTTTTGTCCCCGCTTTGTCGGTGCCCGAAGACCCTGTGACGGGCAGTTTGAATGCCGGCCTGGCGCAGTGGCTCATCGCTGCGGGCCTGGCCAAACCGCACTACGTGGCGGCGCAAGGCACGGCACTCGGCCGGGCCGGGCGCGTGTTTGTGCAACAAGATGGCGCCGATGTCTGGGTGGGGGGTGACGTGGTGATCTGCGTTGATGGGCAGGTGAGCTTGTGAGCGCTCAGCTGGACCACCTCATCGTCGCAGCGTCGTCGCTGGCGCAAGGGGTTGCCTGGTGCGAAGCGCTGCTGGGCGTCACACCCGGGCCAGGTGGCAAACATGCGTTCATCGGTACGCACAACCGCTTGCTGAAAATCACCAGCGCAAGCTTCGCCCAGGCTTACCTGGAAATCATTGCGATTGACCCCGAGGCACCGCCACCGCTGCGCAAACGCTGGTTTGGTCTGGACGACCGCCATCCAGATGACGCGCCAGCCCTGGTGCACTGGGTGGCGCGCACACCAACGCTTGAGATGACGCGGGCCGCACTGCGCAACTTGGGCCATGACCCCGGCGAGCCGCGCGCCGCCAGCCGCGACACGCCGCAAGGCCTGCTGCGCTGGTTGATCACCCTGCGCGAGGACGGCAGCATGGCCTGCGGCGGCGCCTTGCCCACGCTCATCGAATGGCAGGGCGCGCACCCGACGGACAACATGCCGGCAAGTGGTTTGAGTTTGTTGCAGTTCGAGGTGAGCGGCGTGCCCGCCGAGGTGGGTGCTGCACTCGCCGTGCCGGGTGTGACGCTGCAAAAGCGTCCTGGTGCGGCCTTGCGCGCAACGCTGCAAACGCCCCATGGCATCGTCATTTTGGAAAGCGCACCATGACCGAAGAGCTCTTTCGCGACGACGCCGATCTGGCCCAATGCAGCGCCCAAGTTGTGGCCGTCGACGAACGCGGCGTGCTGCTCGACCGCACCGTGTTCTACCCGCAAGGCGGTGGACAAGCAGGTGACAGCGGTGAGCTGGTATTGCCAGATGGCCGCTGCGTTGTGGTTGCCGATACACGCAAAGGCGCGGCGCCGGGCAACGCCGAAGGCTTGGCGGTGGGCATCGTGCATCAACTGGCATCGGGGGCCGATGTGTCGGTGTTCAGTGTTGGCATGACCGTCATCGCGCAGATCAACCTTGCCAAGCGTTTGGCCCATCGCCGCTTTCACACCGCCACGCATTTGCTTTGCGCCCTGATCCCGCACCCGGTGGACGGCTGCTCCATCACCGCCACCTATGCGCGTTTGGACTTTCACATGACCGAGCCGCTCGATAAAGAGGCCATCACCGCGGGCATCACGCGCTTGGTGGCCGAGGCTCACCCGGTGCGCCAGCGTTGGATCAGCGAAGAAGAACTCGATGCCAACCCGCAGCTGGTGCGCAGCATGAGCGTGCAGCCGCCGCGCGGCCTGGGCCGCGTGCGTGTGCTTGACATCGAAGGCGTGGACATGCAGCCCTGCGGCGGCACGCACGTGAACAACACGGCCGAAGTTGGCCGCGTTGTCGTCACGAAGATTGAGAAAAAATCTGCCTTGACCCGCAGGGTCGTGCTCGGCTTTGCGCCGTAGCAGCGGCGGGGCGAGGAGGGGCCCGACTTACTGCGCCCTGAAGTCGTCGTGGCAGCCCTTGCAGGAGGCGCCCACGGGGCCAAAAGCGGCCTTGATCTGATCCAGGTTGCCGCTCTTGCCTGCAGCATTCAACTTGACCATCTCGTCTTGCATCTTGGTGGCGGCGGCGTTGAATTTGGCGCGCTCACTCCAGATCTCAGCCTTGGCCTTGGTATTGCCTTTGTCGCTGCCGTCAACAAATGCCACGAAGGGCAGGCGCGACATCGTGGTGGCGATTTCCAGGTTGTCGGCGGCGGCCTTGGCATCAAACGGCACGCGGCCTTGCACCATCGCACCCACGCGGCCAAAGTGGCTGCCCATCACGGTCAGTGCGCTTTGACGGTACTTGATAGCGTCTTCAGGCTTTTGAAATTGCGCAGCAGCGGGCAGGGACGCCACCAGGGTGACAGCGGCGGCGGCAAGCAAAAAACGATTCATACAGACACTCCAAAGCTGATGTGGAAAAGGGGCGGCGCGGTGGTCAACAAGCTCACGTGAGCTGTCAGCACAACGAACAGCGAGTCTACGCAGACAGTTGGCAGAACATTCCGCGAAGACACACGCATCAGGGAATGCCCCAGTGTTTTGCACCTCGACGACGGGCTTGCCCCCTTCTCGAAAGTGCGCAAGTCGAGGTATGGTGGCGCCCCGTCATCCAACGCTTGGCCATGGACACACCGACAGAAAAACCCGTGCGCGTCTGGGACCTGCCTACCCGCTTATTTCACTGGGCCTTGGTGCTGTGCGTGGTCACATCGATCATCGCTGCCAAGATCGGCGGCAGCGCGATGGAATGGCACTTTCGCAGCGGCTATGTGATTCTTGCTTTGCTGCTGTTTCGCCTGATGTGGGGCCTGATGGGGGGGCACTGGTCACGCTTCAAGAATTTTCTCTACGCGCCCGCCACGGTGCTGCGTTATCTCAAAGGTCAAACGCAGCCACATGAACATCTGGATGTCGGCCACAACCCTTTGGGCAGTTTTTCGGTGTTTGCCATCGTGGGCATATTGCTGCTGCAAGTGGCCACCGGTTTGGTGGCCGACGATGAGATTGCCAACCACGGCCCGCTCAACTCATTCGTTAGCAATGCCGTCGCAGGATTGGCCACGGGCTGGCACAAACAATGGGGGCAGTGGTTCATCTTTTTGCTCGTGGCCACGCATGTCGGTGCCATCATTTTTTACCTCGTTGTGAAGAAGAAAAACCTCGTCAGGCCCATGTGGGATGGCGACAAACAGTTGCCCGCCAGCACCCCTGCCAGTGAGGACAACCGGTACACACGCTTGTTCGCCCTGGGGCTGGCTTTCGTCGGTGCAGCTTGTGCTGTGGCCGTGATGCGCCTGGGTAGCTGAACACGTGGGCAAGAATCAAGCTGCTGCCGCCGCGCAGATTGAACTGGTGGTTGCCAATTCGCCCGAGCAGTTGACCGCCGTGCGCACCGTCTTCAATGAATACGCGCAGCAACTTGTGCTGCACTCTGGCGTTGACTTGTGCTTCCAAAACTTTGATGCCGAGCTGGCCGGCCTGCCCGGCGACTACGCCCCACCAGGGGGCACCTTGATGCTGGCGCTGGTGAACGGTGAGCTGGCGGGTTGTGGTGCCATGCGTGCTTTGCCCGATGTGGACTATGCCAATGCCTGCGAGATGAAGCGCCTTTTTGTGCGCGACGCCTACCGCCAATTTGGCCTGGGCCGCCTCATCGCGCAGGCCTTGATGGACGCCGCCACGCAGGCAGGCTATTCGGCCATGTTGCTTGACACCTTGGACGAGATGGAAGCTGCCCGCAGCCTCTACGCCGCGCTGGGGTTTGAAGAAATACCGCCGTATTACTTCAACCCCATTGCTGGCGCACATTACCTGAAGGTGGACTTGTAAAGTAACTAAGGTCAAACTGTAGACAATGAAAACGCAGTGGCTCCCAGCGCAGCGTTACGATGCAACCCCCACCCTGCGCCAGGAGCGCCATGACCCATTCCCCGATCGAATTGTGTGCAGGTGAACTGCGCCTGTCCCTGGCCCCCGAACTGGGCGGCTCCATCGCCGGTTTACGGTACGGCGACCTGCCCGTGTTGCGCAGTGCACCGGCCACTGAGCTGACGTCCTCACGCTTGTCGGGTTGTTACCCCTTGGTGCCCTATTCCAACCGCCTGGGCTACCGCAAATTTCGCTGGCTGGGGCAAGACCACAGCACCCAGCCCAACTTTGACGACAACCCGCACTCCCTGCACGGCGTGGCGTGGCAGCGCGCCTGGGAGGTGCTGAGCCAGAGCAGCACCGAGGCCGAGCTGCGCTACGTGCATGCCGCTGACGCGCACTGGCCTTTTGCCTTTGAAGCGCGCCAACGTTTCATATTGGCAGACGATGGCCTGGAAGTGCACATGGTGTTCACCAACACCGCTGCGCACGCGCAGCCCGTGGGTTTGGGCTGGCACCCCTACTTTGCAAAACGTTCACGCAGCCGCTTGCACATCGAGCTCACCGACCGCTGGGAAAGCGACGCCAGCGGCTTGCCCACGCGCAAAGTGCCGCAGCCCGGCATTGATGGCGACGTGGCGCACTTGTCGTTCGACAATTGTTTTGAAGGCTGGAAGGGCGCGGCACGCATCCGCGACGAAAAGCTGTCGATGAAACTCACCTCGTCGATGCCCTATCTGGTTGTTTACACACCGGCGCAAAAGGATTTTTTCTGCGTCGAACCCGTGAGCCACGTGAGCAACGCCATCCACATGTCCGACCCGCTGGCACAAGGCCTGCGCAGCGTGGCAGCGGGCGCCACCGTCGACGCCTGGATGCGACTGGACGTGGCGCGGGTCTGACGCGGACATGACGCGACCATGACGCGGATGTGACGCTGGGACCATGTCGTCAAAGCCAGCGCAAGCCAGCCCCGACATCACCGCCTTGCCCGGTGCACCGGCTTGCCTGCTCGGTGAATCTCCGGTATGGATGGCCGATGAAGGCGCGCTGTGGTGGTGCGATATCCCGGGCCACCGCCTACACCGCTGGCACGCGGTCACGCAGCAACACAGCAGTTGGCTCTTTGACACCGACGTGGGCTGTTGTGCGCCTTTGAGCGGCGCGCACGGGGGCCAATGGCTGCTCGCCCAACGCGACGGTCTGTGGCGCTTTGACCCCGCCAACAATTCACGTGAGCTGCTGTGTGTGCCGCCCTGCAACCAGGCCCAAGAGCGCTTCAACGATGGCCGCGCCGATGCGCTCGGCCGCCTGTGGGTGGGCACCATTTACGAGCCGCGCGACCCGGCTCTGGCGGCGCTGTACTGCTACGCCAATGGCCAGCTTCAGCGCATGGCGGGCGACATCACGGTGAGCAACGGTCTGGCCTTCAGCCCCGATGGCGCGACCCTGTACTGGAGCGATACCAAGGCGCACCGTATTCATGCTTTAACGTTTGACATTGCCAGTGGCGCCATCAGCCAGCGGCGCGTTTTTAAGCAGTTCCCTGGCAAGGCGGTGAATCAAGACCTGGCGACCTACGGTGGCCGGCCCGATGGCGCGGCAGTTGACGTAGCAGGCGCTTACTGGGTGGCCATGTTTGAAGGCCAGCGCGTGCTTCGTTTGTCGCCGCAAGGTGATGTGCTGCGAGAGCTGCGCTTGCCAGTCAGGTACCCGACGATGCCGTGTTTTGGTGGTGCCGACATGTGCACCTTGTTCATCACTACCGCGCTTGAGAAGTCGCCCATTGACGGCGCGCCGCTGCCCCTGAGTGGTTGTGTGCTGAGCCTGCGTGTGGATGTGCCGGGCTTGCCCGTCAACTTCGCCACGCTGTGAAGATCGTGTCGGCCCAGGCGCCCGCTTCTGACCTGGCCTTGCCACGCAGCAATGTGTTGCAGCAATTGCGCGCGCCGCAGGTGTGGGACATCGTCATCATCGGCGGCGGCGCCACGGGGCTGGGCATTGCACTGGACGCCAGCTTGCGTGGTTTCAACGTCGCCTTGATCGAAGCCGACGACTTTGCCAAAGGCACCTCATCGCGCGCCACCAAGCTCGCGCATGGCGGCGTGCGTTACCTCGCGCAGGGCAACGTGGCCCTGGTGCGTGAAGCGCTGCAAGAGCGTGGCGCCATGCTGGCCAACGCGCCGCATCTGGCGCAGCCCTTGGCCTTCGTGATGCCCAGCCACCGTTGGTGGGAGAGCGCTTTTTACGGCGCCGGTTTAAAGGCTTATGACCTGCTCGCCGGTTGGCGTGGTTTGGGGCGCACTGAATTTTTGAGCCGTGCACAGGCTTTGCACGTCGCGCCGGGTTTGTTAGCGCGTGGTTTGGTCGGCGGCGTGAAGTACTGGGATGGCCAGTTTGACGACGCGCGTTTGGCCATTGCCTTGATGCGCAGCGCAGCCGCGCGGGGTGCTGTGCTGGTCAACCGCGTATCGGCCACGGGTTTGCTGCGCGACAAAGGCAAGGTGCATGGCCTGCAAGCGCGCTGTGCCGAGACCGGTGACACCTTTGCGTTGCAAGCCCGCTGCGTCATCAACGCCACGGGCGTTTGGGTGGACGCCGTGCGCGACATGGACCGCGAGCCCGACACCCCTGCCCGTTCGCCCATGGTCGCACCCAGCCAGGGCGTGCACCTGGTGGTGGACCGCAGCTTCTTGCCGGGCACGCATGCTGTGTTGGTGCCACGCACGGTCGATGGGCGCGTGCTCTTTGCCGTGCCTTGGTTGGGTAAAACTATCTTGGGCACCACCGACACACCGCGCCATGACCTCGCGCGCGAGCCCACGCCCTTTCACGATGAGGTCGAATTCATCTTGCGGGAGGCGGGCAAGACCCTGGCCAAGGCGCCGCAGCGCAGCGACGTGTTGTCGGTGTGGGTGGGGCTGCGTCCACTCGTCAAACCGCCCCCTGATGACAACGACAAGCCGGGCGAAAAAACGCAGAGCTTGTCGCGCGAGCACACGGTCGTCGTGGGGCGCTCGGGGCTCGTCACGGTGACAGGCGGCAAGTGGACCACCTACCGCGCCATGGCCGAAGACACCTTGGAGCGCGCCATGTCACGTGGTGTGTTGGAGCGCCGCGCGGGGGGGTTGACGGAGCAGCACCGCCTGGTGGGCGCAGCGCCCGGGCGGCCCCTGAGCGAAGCACCGGGCGAACACCTTTATGGCAGCGACACCGAGTTGTTGCGCAGCTTGCCCGGCGCCACGCGTTGGCTTTGGCGTGACGAGGCCAGCAGTGCCGCCGCGCCACGCGGTTTGAGCGAAGCGATGGTGCGTTTTGCCGCGCGCTTTGAGATGGCGCGCAGCGTGGAAGACGTGCTTGCGCGCCGCTGCCGGTTGCTGTTTTTGGATGCGCGTGAAGCGGCGCGGCAAGCCCATCCGGTGGCGGCCATCTTGGCCGATGAGCTGGGCGCGGACTTTGATGCAGCGGCGTCGGCGGCGCAGCTTGAAACATTGGCCAAGCAGTACATCACTTTGCCCTGAAGATTGGTGACGATGCGCCGTTGCGCCCGCGCGATGGCGTCAGGGCAAGGCCGCCAACGCCTCTTGCATCCTGGCCACGCTGAGCA
>JAYVRO010000558.1:0-10501 GCA_043776165.1 Rubrivivax sp.
AGGCGCCGTGCCAGCGCGCGCGACCGTCACGCGCCCTTCCGACATGTGGGCGTCAAAACCGGTCGCCAACAAGCGTTCGCGCAGCGGAGCCAATTGCGCAGGCGTGAAGGCGACATTGACCATGGTTAAACGGGCGTTTTCGAAGCGCAGGTTTTGCAGCGGCGGCATGCCTTCGGGCCAGGCGTTGGCGGTGGCCCCGAGCAGCACTTCCAGGTCACCGTCACCGAGCTTGCCCGAGGCCGCGCGCAGCAGTTCGGTTTCGCGTTGCATCTGCACGGGTGCGTCGAGCACCGCACGCACTTGGGGGTGCGTGTTGCGCAGTACTTCGGCCATGGCTTGGCGCTTGTTGACGAGCAGGGAATTTTGTTCCCAAGCCCAGATGTTCAAGCCCACGATGTTGAGCACCACCAAGGCCGCCAGGCCCCAGCGCACGGGACGCCATGCAGGCCCCAGGAATCTGCGCCACACATCGCGCAAGGCCAGCATGCCGCGGTGGCTTGGCGCCAAGTCAAACTGGCGCAAATTCCAGTCGGTGGTGGCCGCCAGCATCAAACGTTCGGCCTCGCTTTGTACGCTGACATTGGCGCCTAACCAGCGCTCTGCCGCCACTGCTGCAGCCGGACTGGCCGTCCACACGATGCTGCCGTGATGAGCCAACAAACCGCCATGCAAAGCGCGTGGCAAGCTGCCATGAAGTGCTACCTGGCACACACCATCGCCGCTGGCCAGGGTCAGCCACACCGGGCCGTCGTCACCGGTGCCGGCGCTGCTATGAAAGTGGCCTGAAGCGACGCGCTCGGTACTGGCTTCTGGCCTGGTGTCGGATGTGATGTTTGTTGCGATGTCGGGTGTGACCTCGGGCACCACACGGTCGACCACCCCGCTGGCAGATTCCAACTCGGTCAACATGGCGGCTAGCCAGGCCTTATCGGTCACTGCCACCCATGAAGCCGCCGCCACGTTGCTTTTAGGCGGCAGGGCAAAGTGCACATTCGCGGTGTCTTCGAGCAACACTTCTTCGAGCAAGCCATCGAGCACCGCGCGCATGCGCGAAGCCGGCGCCCGTGGCAAGGTCAGAGCATGCCAGCTCAGCTCACCACTCGGCACCACAGCCACCACCGTGTCGGCTTTGGGCAGCAAGGCCGTGGCAACGCGGCCGGTGCGCGTGGCGTTCTTGCCGTCGGCACTCCACACGTAGGACCATTCGTTAACCGCCGAGGCAGCGTTGCCCGCACCAACCCCAGGGCCTCCACCAAGGGCGTCATTGCGTGCACCCGGGCGTTGGCGCGGTGGGATCTCGATGAGCAGTAAGGACATCACGGGTCGATGAGGGCCAGGTTCGTGTCGGGTTCAGGCGAAGCGCTGGCATTGTCGCTGTGCCTCGAAGAGCCGCTCTTCAGGCGCCGCATGTCAGCGGTGTGTCGTGCCGTTCTAGGTGTCATCAAGGTGTGCGCACAGGTTGGCGGTCACTGCGTCGCACCAGCACCGTGGCACTACCGCCATCGCCTTGGCGCTCGAGCAGCGCACGTTCAGTGACCGCGCGGTCCTCAAAGCGCACCGTGGCCTCGGCGTAAAAAAACCGCGACTTGACAACCAGCTTGTTCCCGCCCAGGTCAATGGTGGCGTTGAGCGACACGGCCTTGCGCGCGTCTTCGACCGTCGCAAAGCGGTTGTTGCGCTCGCGCACCAAGCGCCCTGCTGTGGCCAGGTCAATGCCATCGATTACCGCGTAGATCACTTCGCGGGGAGCGGTGTTGAGGTTGATGCCGGTGTCGCTGGCGGGCAGCACGTCAACAAAATCAATCAAGCGTGCCACTGTGGCAGCGTCCAGACCTAACCAGGCGAGTTGCTCGGGACGCCGAATGGCCACACTGGCGTCGGGACTGCGCTCTGCGCCCAGTGGCGCCCAAGCTTTTTGCAAACCAGCGATCAGGATTTGCTCGGTGCCGGGCAGGCCGATGGCGTCGCACAAGCGCAGCAGTGTCTTGGCTTCAGCGGCAACCACTTCGCCTTGGGGGTTCAACAAACGGCGCAGGTTGTAGCGCGCGTGCGCGTCGCTGATGTGGCCGGAAATGAAGGCTTCGAGCGCCGTGTCGGCGTTGTTGTCGCGGTCGGCTGCGAGCAACGACGACAAGCGCGTTTCTTCGACCTTGGCGTCCCAGACTTGCTCGTCACGTGGATCGTTGTCACGCAGGCGGCGAATCGTCTCGCGCGCAAAGTCAATGCCCGAATTGAGCATCCATCCCAACTGCACGCGGGCCCGTTCGGCCGCTTCAATGTGGATGGCGCGCGACTGCTGCCACACCATGCTGGCGGCCAAGGTGCTGACGAGGGTCAGGATGACCATGGCCAACAGCAAAGCAGCGCCGCGCTGGCCTCCTTGCCGCTGGCACGACGACGATGGTGCCGGCCTCGCTGTGTGGTTGGGGTGCTGCGTCATGACTGCGGCACCAGGGCGATGTCACGGGTTAACGTTTGACCTTTGACGCGCAAGACCAGACGCACGCCACTGGGCAGCGGGTCGGCGGTGAGGGGGGCTGTACCCGCACCCGCACCTGGGCTCGCGCTCGTTCCCGCGCTCGTCCCTGCGCTTGTTCCCGCGCTCGACTGCGCATTGCTCCAGGCGTTGCCGCGAAAAAAGTAGACCTGCCACTCGTCCACGCCGTCGAGCAAGGTCAATTGGTCCGTCTCGTTGCCCAGCAGTTGTTGGCTGCGCAGCCAATGCTCTTGCAACTCGGCTGTGCGGGTCGTCACAGGACTCACCAGACGTTGCCAAACACCGTTGCGCAGAGCCCAGGTCACGAGGCTCACACCACCCGGCACCGAGCGCACCAGGCGCAGGCTTTGGCCGTCAAAGGCCAGACTGGGTACACCCGGTGCGTCGGCCCTGTCAAAGAGCGCGCTCAAGTCTTGTTGCCACTGCGTGAGCACAGTGTTGAAGCGCGTGGTGCGCTGCAAGCTGTCGGTGGTGGCGTCGCGACTGCGCACCATGGCGTCTGCGCCTCGCCAAGCCAACACGGCCAACACGGCCATGATGACCAAGGCGACCAGCACTTCAACCAAGGTGAAGCCACGATGACAATTGATACCGAGCTTGCGACCGAAATTACGTTCGAACTTGCGACCGCATTCGCACGGGACGGCGCGAGCAAAACGACGATCAACGCACCGGCACTTCATCGGCGAGACATCAAGGTGGTGAGCGTGAGCAAGGGCGGTTGTTGGTCCGTGCTCATGCTGGCGTGCACTTGGCGAAAGTCGGGGTTGCCTGGCGCGGCGCGCACCATCAACTGGCCTTTGTAGCTGCGGCCCAATTGCTCGCAATTGAATTCACTCTCACCGATGCCTGGGAAGGTGGCAGTCAATCGCAGGTTGGTGAAATGGTTGTCGGCGCACCACTGCGCGGCGATGACATCTGCCAAGCGCTGTGCGTTGTCGGTCAGCGCGCCGGCCGCGCGCAAGCCTGCGGCCAGGGTAATGGCCACGATGGCCAGGGACACCATCACCTCGATGAGCGTGAAGCCCGGTGTCGATGGGTGCCTCATGGTGGCTTGTTGGGCGCGCCCGGATTGACGGGCGCAAATTCAGACAGGCCATCGCTGCTGACATCGAGCCTTTGTGTGCCCAAGCTGAGCTGTACTGTCTGCGCGGTGAGCAGGGCTTCGGGGCCAAGCCGCAGGCTCTTGCCGCCCTGGATTTGCGCCTGAACGTCGGCGTCTAACCATCGCGTGGGCAGCTCGCTTCTGCCCGAGAGGCCGACGAACATGAAGTCGGCCAGGCCGTTGCCCGGGCCGGCAGTCGGGAGCCACATCACCGCCAAGCCAGTCGAGCGCGACTCGGCTCGGGCCATTTCGAGCAAGGCCGCCAGACGGGTGGCCTCGCGATCTAGCCGGGTGGCCGTTGGGTCGCGCAAGGCCACGCTGACCACCGCCATGGCAATGCCGATGATGGCCATCACGACCATCACTTCGATCAACGTAAAACCCGGCGCTCGCAACTTGCTTGCCTGCCGCGCGGCAGGCAACAAGTCACCGAACCTGCTACTGCCAAGTGCCGATGTCGGCATTTTTTCCCTCGCCCCCAGCCACGCCATCGGCGCCAAAGCTGAAGACGTCGATCTCGCCTTTCACCCCTGGGTTGAGGTACTGGTAAGGGCGGCTCCAAGGGTCGGTCGGCAGCTTGTCAAGGTAGGGTTTCCAGTTCGGTGACACGGTGCCCACGGTGGGTTTGCGCACCAACGCGTCCAGGCCTTGCTCTGCGCTCGGATAGCGCTGGTTGTCCAGTTTGTAGAGCTTGAGTGATTGCATGATGCTGTTGACATCGGTGCGCGCCGCCGTGGCGCGAGCGTCATCGGTGCGGTCCAGCACGCTCGGCACGATCAGCGCCGCCAGCACACCAATGATCACCAGCACCACCATCAGCTCAATGAGCGTGAAGCCGCATACTTTGCGCTGGCGTGCGTTCCGGCCTGGGCAGCGGCTTGTGCGCCCAGTGGCCAGTTCCAAGCGTGGCAACACGCTGGTTAACATTTCATGTGATGTATGCATCGATGGTCATCGCTGGCGGTGGGTGTGAATCATAATCGGCGGATGCTTGCGCGAAGCTTCAGTTTGCTGGTCTGGGCCGTCTTGGCGGGCAGTGCTGTGTATTGGGCTTTTAAGCTCTTTGTGACGCCACTGGAGGCCCCGGCGCACACACAGCCCACCACCATGTCGGCGCCGGCCTCGGCAGACCTGACGCGGCTCTTTGGTGTTGAAGCAGCACCCGTGGTGGTGGCTGCCGTCGAACCCGCGCCTGACACTCGGTTTCAATTGGTCGGTGTCGTGGCCCCGCGCGTTTCGGCCAACGGGCCGGCCAACCTTGGCCAGGGCGTGGCCTTGATCGCTGTGGATGGCAAACCCGCGAAGGCTTTTCGCGTGGGCGCCGTGGTGGACGGTGACATGGTGTTGCAGTCGGTGCGCCAGCGCGGTGCCAACTTGGGTCGGCGCGGCGCCGAGCCCAGTGCAAAGTTGCAGCTGGTGCCCGTGCCTGTAGCCGCCACGGGGTCGCTGCCTGGCGCGGTGTCCAACGTGGTGCCTGTGAACACAAGCACGAACCCGAGCCCCGTCCCGAACCCGATTACGAACCCCCCGCGCCCGGGGTCGCTGCCGCGGCCATTTACACCGTCCAGCACACCCCCCAGCGGGGTCGCGCAGCCAATGCCCGATTCCCCTGCGCCGATGGCCGACGCGTTGCGCCGCGCCGCGCAACAAAACCAACAGCTTCAACCATCGCCCAACTGAAATATTGACCGCGCAATGAACGTCAAGTTCTACGGCCAGCGCAAGCCGCAGCCCTCAGGCTGCGGCACTTGAGCCGAAGCTTTTGGCCCCCGTCGTCCTGGGTAGTTCAGTAGAGCTGCTCACCTTTGAAGATCGGCGACTGGTGTTCGTCACCGTCATCATCTTCAATCGGCAGTGCCCAACTTGAATCCGGGTCGCCTGATTCAATCACCTCGGTGAGCAAGGCTGCTGCGCTGCGCACCAAGGGCCAGGCCAAAGTGGCCCCGGTGCCGTCGATGGTGTCGAGCCCGAGTTCCATCAAGGCTGAGGCACGAAAAAGGCTCAGTGCTTTGTCCAACCCGCGGTGCGAATGACTGCGGCAGAACACGCAGTAATCGGTGACGGGTTGAGCAATGCGCGATGCCACCATGAGTGCAGCACAGGCGGGCAGGCCATCCACCAGCAACAAGTGGCGCTTGCTGGCGGCCATCAGCATCACGCCCACCATCACGGCCACCTCAAAACCACCAAACGCGGCCAGTACCTCGATGGGGTCGGTCACGCCGCGGTGCCGTGTTTGCGTCTTTTTGACGATCTCCAGGCTGTGCGCGACGCTGCGCACGTCGGCTTGTGCGCTTGGCACGATGAGTTCACGCACCGCCGTTTGTGACAGCCTGGATAACACCATGGCCGCACTCTCGTTCGAGCCCACGCCCATACCCGCCAGCACCACGGCGTTGCCGCGCAGCTTGTCGCCAATCTCCATGCCCGCGCGCATGCCTGCGTGGGCTTGCTCCACTGTCATGGCGCTGGACATGCGCGCGTTGCGCGTGCCGTGTGCGATCTTGCGCATCAACAAACGTTCATGCGTGGGCAAGTTTTCGGCCACACCACAATCGACCACGCTCAGATCGAGTTGTTGCATGCGGGCGTAAACGGCCAGAGGCAGCTCACCTTTCATCAGTTGGCGCACCACGTCGTGTGTGCCTTCACCGTTGGGGCCTGTGATGCCGTCGACTGCAATGCCGTGGTCTGCGGCGAAGACGAGCAATTGCGGCTCGCCAAAACGCGGCCTGAGCGTGCGCTGCATCAGCCCCAGGCGCACCGCCAGGGGTTCGAGCTCACCCAGGCTGCCACTGCTCAAGCGACGACGTTGCAGCTTGTCCTGCAACGCCTTTTCAAGCAAAGGGTTCGAGGTGGGGGAGACGAGTGAGCGGTCAGCAGCCATGGCGTGAAGTGTATTCAGCCCGCAGCCGCCGTGGCCCGCAAGAACAGTTGGTAGACCGGGTTGGCTGTCTCTTCGATGCAAGGGTAGGCCAGGGTCAGCAAAAAGCCGCTGAAGGCTTTTTCATCACCCTCTGGTACCTGGATGCCCACCAGGATGCGACCGTAGTCTGCGCCTTGGTTGCGATAGTGAAAAAGGCTGATGTTCCAGCCCGGGTGCATGGCCGCCAAAAAGCGCATCAAAGCGCCGGGTTTTTCTGGAAAGACGAAGCGGAACAGGCGCTCGTTGCGTGCCAAGGCAGATTGCCCGCCCACCATGTGGCGCACATGCTCTTTGGCCAATTCGTCGTCGGTCAAGTTCACGGTAGCGAACCCATGGCGCACAAAGTTGCGTTCGATGCGTTCGGCTTCTTCGCGTTTGGCGATCGTCAGGCCGACAAACACATGGGCCCGATTTGCGTCCGAAATGCGATAGTTGAACTCCGTCACCGAGCGCGGGCCAATCAGCTCGCAAAAGCGCTTGAAGGAGCCACGTTCTTCGGGGATGGTGACGGCGAAGAGCGCCTCGCGCTGTTCGCCCAACTCGGCACGTTCTGCGACAAAACGAAGGCGGTCAAAGTTCATGTTTGCGCCGCAGGTGATGGCCACAAAAGTCTGACCTTTCACCTTGCGCGATTGCACATACTGTTTGATGGCCGCCACGCCCAAGGCGCCCGCGGGCTCCAGCACGCTGCGGGTTTCCTGGAACACGTCCTTGATGGCGGCGCAGACTTCGTCGGTGTCCACCACCACGAAGTCGTCGACCAGGGCGCGGGTCAGGCGGAAGGTCTCTTTGCCCACGAGCTTCACGGCCGTGCCGTCTGAAAACAGGCCCACATCGTCAAGCTGCACACGTTTGCCCGCCCGCACCGAGCGCAGCATGGCATCAGAGTCCACCGTTTGCACGCCAATGACGCGGATCTCTGGTCGCACGGCCTTGATGTAAGCCGCCACACCCGAAATCAAGCCACCGCCGCCAATGGCCACAAAAACAGCGTCAATCGGGCCTTGGTGCTGACGCAAGATTTCCATCGCCACCGTGCCCTGGCCCGCAATGACGTCGGGGTCGTCAAAGGGGTGGACAAAACACTGGCCGTGCTCGCGCTCAATTTCCAGTGCGTGGGTGTAGGCATCAGAAAAACTGTCACCGTGCAACACGACGTCGGCGCCCAGTGCGTGCACGGCATCGATCTTCAATCGCGGTGTTGTCACCGGCATCACGATGGTGGCTTTGCAGCCGAGCCTTTTGGCCGCCAACGCCACACCTTGCGCGTGGTTGCCGGCCGATGCGCAGATCACACCGCGTTGCAACTGCGCTGCGTCCAGGTGCGCCATCTTGTTGTAGGCGCCGCGCAGCTTGAAGCTGAAAACACTTTGCTGGTCTTCGCGTTTGAGCAGCACCTGGTTGCCCAGGCGGCGCGACAGGGCGCGGGCCGGCGTCAGCGCACTTTCAGTCGCCACGTCATAAACCCGGGCGTTGAGGATGCGCTGCAAATAGGCCGTGGCGATGCGGGTTTTGGCGCTACGTTCGGTCGACATGAGGCAAGGCGTCAAAGGACTTGAAAAGGGGCGCGGATCATAGGTCCAGGCAAGAGCCGGGCATAAAAAAGCCCGAGGCTTGCGCCCCGGGCTGAATCCACCATTCGAGAGGTGGAGGAGACAATCGATGGCCAGAAGACCTTGCGTTGCAGTCTAGCATCGCGATGTTGCACTGCAATATGCTTGGTTCTCATTCTGTAGAGCTTGGCATTTAGTGCCTAGTTGCATAGGTCTGCGTTAGCACCGAGATCGGTTTGGCGCCCCGCGCGCAAGGCGCAAACCACAGCGATGCCCAGTGGCATCGCGAGGATTTGCAACGCCGGGCCCGGGGATGCCAGGCCGATCGAATGCACCAAGACTTATGCAACTAGACACTAGAGGCCTTCGCGGCGCTTGATCACGACCCACTTCAGGACACTTCAAACATGGAATGCACGATCCACTGGATGCCTGCCACGGGCATGGGTTTTGTCGCACAAACCGGCAGCGGCCACTTTCTCACCATGGACGGCGCACCCGATGGTGGTGGGCGCGACCTTGCACCGCGCCCGATGGAAACGGTGCTGGCGGGCACGGGCGGCTGCACCGCCTATGACGTGGTGCTGATTCTCCAGCGTGGGCGCCACGACGTGCGTGCTTGCCAAGTGAAGGTCACTGCCGAACGCGCCGACACCGACCCCAAAGTCTTCACGCACATCCACATGCACTTTGTCGTCAGCGGCAAGGGCCTGCCAGAAGCCGCCGTTGCCCGCGCCATTGCGCTGTCACATGAGCGCTATTGTTCGGCCAGCATCATGCTGGGCAAGACGGCCGAAATCACCACCGGGTTCGAGTTGATAGAGGCGTGATGCAGTGCTTGACGCAGTGTCAGATGCGGTGCGCCGTTGTTGTCATGAGCTTGGCTGCGGCGCGCATCAGCCATCGCACGGGGGCAGGCATGGGCAGTGCACCGGCTTGCTCTGCGCGGTCAGCGTGGTTGCGCTCATCCAGCGCCATTTGCGCCACGATGGCGCGTGAACGTGCATCGGCTTCGGGCAAACGTTGGAGGTGACCCAAGAGGTGTTCTTCGACCTGGCGCTCCGTTTCCACCACAAAGGCCAGGCTCGTTTTGTCGCCCAAGCGGCCCGCCAGCAGCCCCAGGGCAAAAGCGCCGCCGTACCACAGTGGATTGAGCCAACTGCGGTGCGCGCCGAGCTCCTTCAAACGCTCTTGCGTCCAGGCCAGATGGTCGGTTTCTTCACGTGCAGCGTCGGCCATCAGCTCACGCACTTGAGGCGTTCTTGCGGTGAGTGCTTGCGCTTGATATAGCGCCTGAGCGCAGATTTCGCCCACGTGGTTTACCCGCATCAGGGCACCCGCCTCAGTGCGCTCAGCGTCGCTCAAAGCACACATCGGGGCGGGCGGAACTGGGCGTTGGGCAAACGCGTTCCCACCTAGCGTACGCAGGGCAAAGTCCAGGTTGCAAAGCCACTCATCGGTGCGGGTCATGAAGCTGACGATAGCCGAGCAGGCCGCGTTGTTGTCAGACAACAGGACAAAGAGAATTGCAGGTCGTTTCTTTGCCAGGGCCCTGTTCGTCTGGTGCAATACACCCAACTTCCGCTGAGGATGTTGGCCTGATCAGCCCCCCTGTACCAAAAACGTGGGGCGCCCATAGATCGGGAACTCTTGTTCAACCTAGGAGCTTCTTGCAATGAAAAAATCCCTGCTTGCCCTCGCCGCGCTGACCGCGTTTGCGGGTGCTGCTTCTGCCCAGTCGTCAGTCACCTTGTTCGGCATCGTTGACGCTGCCTACGCCCACGTGTCGGCTGGCGGCAAGTCAGCCACTGGCATCACCAACTCTGGCATCAACAGCAGCCGTCTCGGCTTCCGTGGTGTTGAGGACCTCGGTGGTGGCATCACCGCTGGTTTTTGGCTTGAAGGCCAGCTAAACAACGACGTTGGTCAAGGCGGCAGCCAGACCGCGGGCCTCGACTTCCGTCGCCGCTCCACCGTCAGCCTCAATGGCGGTTTTGGTGAAGTCCGAATTGGCCGTGACTACACGCCAACTTTCTGGAACACCACCGTGTATGACCCGTTCGGCACCAACGGCGTCGGTCAAGCACTGACCCCCGGCATGATTGCCCGTACAGGCACAGGTAACGGCACCAACGCCGTGCGCGCCGACAACACCATTGCTTACTTCGCACCAGGTGGTTTGGGTGGTTTCAGCGCCCAAGTGCAGGTTGGCTTTGGCGAGCAAACCGGTGGCTTGAAGACCAATAACTACTTTGGTTTCCGTCTTGGTTACGCTGCTGGCCCCGTGTCAGTGCACGTTGCCAACGGCAAGACCTCTGGCGCGACGTCGGCTGCTGACACCAAGTACAGCAACGTTGGCGGTGCTTTTGACGCTGGTGTCGTCAGGCCCATGGCCTTCTGGGGCACTGAAAAGACCAGCG
>JAYVRO010000559.1:0-10440 GCA_043776165.1 Rubrivivax sp.
TGCCGAGCACAAAGTCGCTGGCCAGCATGGTCGCGTTGCCGTAGCGGTGGCTGGTCTGCAACCCGCACATGCCCGCCATCAGCGGATGGTCGTCAGGGATCGCGCCCCAGCCCATCAACGTGGGAATCACCGGAATGCCCGTGATTTCAGCAAACTGCTGCAGCAGCGCCGAGGCATCGGCGTTGATGATGCCGCCGCCAGCGACGATCAGCGGGCGCTCAGACGCATTGAGCATCTGAACAGCTTTTTCGATCTGCTTGCGCGAGGCGGTCGGCTTGTACACCGACAGCGGCTCGTAGGTGTCGATGTCGAACTCGATCTCGGCCATCTGCACGTCGAACGGCAGATCGATCAGCACGGGGCCGGGGCGACCAGAACGCATCAAGTGAAAGGCCTGCTGAAAGGCGCGCGGCACTTGAGCGGGCTCCATCACGGTGGCGGCCCACTTGGTTACCGGCTTGGCGATGGATGCAATGTCCACCGCCTGGAAGTCTTCCTTGTGCATGCGCGCACGCGGCGCCTGGCCGGTGATACACAGGATCGGTATGGAATCAGCTTGCGCCGAATAGAGGCCCGTGATCATGTCGGTGCCAGCGGGCCCCGAGGTGCCGATGCACACGCCGATGTTGCCCGCCTTGGCGCGGGTGTAGCCCTCGGCCATGTGCGAAGCGCCTTCGACGTGGCGCGCCAGGATGTGGGCGATCGATTGGCGCTCACGCAACTGCGCATACAGCGGGTTGATCGCCGCACCCGGCACGCCAAAAGCCTGCGTGACGCCTTCCTTTTCCATCACCAGTACTGCGGCCATCGCGGCCTTCATCTTTGTCATCAAGGTCTCCTGCTTGCGATCGGCCAGATGTTCGGCGTTCAGGCTTGCGCTGCGAACAGCAGTCTGGTGATAAGACCTATTCCGTGGCGACATACCGCCTGGGGTTTACCGCGTGTGGCTTGCCTCGCACTACCATCCTGGCATGGATCGTTTGGCAGGCTTGGACCTTTTCATTCGCGTCGTTGAGACCGGCAGCTTCAGCAAGGCGGCCGAGGATCTGGGCATTGCCCAACCTACCGCCACGAAGGCGGTCGCGGCCATCGAGCAGCGCCTTGGCGCGCGGCTACTCCATCGCTCAACGCGGGGCATCACGCCGACCGAAGTCGGCGCGCTGTACTACGAAAAGTGCAAACGCATCGCGCACGATGTGCAGGACGCTGAGAACTTGGCTACGCTGCTGCAAAGTGGCGTTGGCGGCCAGATCCGCATCAGCACGTCGTTGGCGTTTGGCCGACGGGTGATGGTGCCGTTGGTGCTGCGCTACATGCGTGAGCATCCTGGTGTGGGCATTGATCTCGGCTTTGATGACCGCTACGTCAATCTCGTCGAGCAAGGCATCGATCTCGCCATCCGCATGGGGCGGCTTGCTGACTCCACACTGGGCGCGCGATACCTGGGCACCAACCCCTGGTTGATGGTGGCCTCACCAGCCTATCTGGCCGAGCACCCGGCCCCACGGGTGCCAGCGGACCTTGCCGAACATCACTGCGTGATCTACAGCAGTGTGCAAGGTGACGACCGCTGGAGCTTCACCGGACCCAGTGGCGAGGAGGTCTCTGTGCCTGTCTCAGGCCGATTGCGCACCAACAACCTGTCGACCGTGCTGGCCGCTGCTTGCGAAGGCATGGGGTTGGCCGTGCTGCCTTGGTACGTGGCCCGTGAATCGGTGTCTGATGGCAGCGTCGTGCCCGTGCTCGCCGACCATGGTTTGCCAGCACAGGACATGCATGCCGTCTTCCCTTCGCCCAAATGGGTGTCCACCAAGGTCACCCATTTCATCTCATTCCTTCAGCAGTCGCTGGCAGGTGAATGGTGGTCGCAGGCCATCTGAAAGTTTGGCCCTTCACAAGCGGTACAGCGGTAAAAACGTGCACGCCAAGACACTCGGACCCCACCCGAGGTTCGATGCCGAAATTTCATGCCCTACGGACCGCCTCGCTTTGCGTCGTGCTCCGCGCCTCGCTCCGTGTCGTGGTAACGCCCTGTGACGCGGGTCACCACCTTGTCTGTCGGCAGTACCTGGCCGGGCCGGTGTTCAAGTTGGGCATGCGCGCGCTCATAGATCGGGCCAAAGTCAATCTGCGCCAGTTGCAGCAAGTCGTCCAGACTGTCGATCGCAAAGTAGGTTTCCTGGAACGCGTCAATGCGGTAGAGGGTCTGCATCACACGCTCGACGTTAAAGCCCAGCCGATTGGGTGAGCTGTCCTCCAGGGCAAAGAGGGTCTCCGTTGCCGACGACGCGATGCCCGCGCCGTAGATGCGCAGGCCGTCATGCTGTTGCACAAGGCCAAACTCCACGGTGTACCAATAAACGCGTGCGAGCTTGTCGAGCACGCCGAGCTGTTTGGCCCGCAGGCCACCCACACCGTAGGCTTGGATGTAGTCGGCGATCACCGGGTTCATCAGCAAAGGCACGTGGCCGAAGACGTCATGAAAGACGTCGGGCTCCTCAAGGTAGTCCAGCTGGTGGGGTCCGCGGATGAACTGGCCCGCCGGAAAGCGGCGGTTGGCAAGGTGCTCAAAAAACACATCGTCAGGAACCAGCCCGGGCACGGCAACAATCTGCCAACCGGTCCTGGACATCAGCACGTCGGACAGCCGCCGGAAATCGGGAATTTCGTCGGCGCTGATCGGCAGATCTTTCATGCCTTGCACAAACTCATCGCAGGCACGGCCCGGTAGCAAGCGGCATTGCCGTTCGAACAGCGCTTTCCAGACACCATGGTTCTCGGCGGTGTAACTCGCCCAAGCTTGATCAATCGTCCAGTCGGCGCTAGGGCCTGTCATCAGGTATCGGCGGGCCGGTTGGACGCTTCGCCGATCAGTTTATCCATCACCGTGGCCAGCTCGATGTCCTTCATCGACAAGCCGTTCACGTCATGTGTGGTGAGCGTCACCGTCAGCCGGTTGTAGACGTTTGACCATTCGGGATGATGGTCGTGCCGCTCGGCCCACAAGGCAACATGCGTCATGAAGGCAAACGCCTCGACAAAATCTTTGAAGACAAACTCGCGCGTGACCATGCCGCCACGCTCAGTGCTGTAGCGCCACTGTGGGCAGCGCTGCAGCAGTTCGCGGGCCATTTCAGTGTCAAGACGGTCCATGGACGACTCCGTTCAGCGTGCGTGCTTCAATGACATTCAATGCGCTTCAATGCGCTTCAATGCGCTTCAGCAGCCTTGGCAGCTTCAATGGCGCCTGCCGTATCGCCTTTTGTCCCATTGAAAAAGACGTTCAGGATCAGCGCCGCCACTGCCGTCAGCAAGATGCCGGACTCGAGCAGCGGGTGCAGGCCGTGGGCCATTTGTTGCGTCCAGCGTGGCGCCACCAGGGGGATGAGGCCGAAGCCGATCGACAGCGCAACGATGTAGAGATTGTTGCGGTTGCCCTTGTAGTCCACTGTTGACAGGATGCGGATGCCAGTGGCGGCCACCATGCCGAACATCACGAGGCCAGCGCCGCCCAGTACGAAAGTGGGAATGCTCTCGACGAAGGCTGCCATCTTTGGCAGCAGGCCCAGCACGATCATGATGACGCCGCCGGCAATGCACACCCAACGGCTCTTCACGCCGGTCACGCCAACCAGACCCACGTTCTGGCTGAAGCTGGTGTAGGGGAAGGTGTTGAAGACGCCGCCGATCAAGGTGCCCAGTCCATCGGTGCGCAAACCCGCTGCCAGCGCCGGTTGATCGATCTTCTTGCCGGTGATGTCGGAGAGGGCCAGGAACATGCCCGTGGATTCGATCATCACGACGATCATCACCAGCGTCATCGTGAGGATCATGATGGGATCGAACGTCGGCATGCCAAAGGCGAATGGCGTCACGACATCAAACCAATTCGCCTTGGCGACCTTGTCGAAGTTCATCTTTCCCATGCCCACCGCGATCACGCACCCGGCCACGATGCCCAAGAGCACGGAGATGTTGGCCACGAAGCCTTTGGTGTACTTCACCAGCAGCAAGATGAACACCAGCACGGCTGCAGCGATGGCCATGTTGTCGAGCGCGCCGTAGCGCAGGTTGTCGACCATGGGAATCGGCCCCGGCAGCTTGATCGCTGGCGCTGAAGCGCCAACCGGCATCGAGGCCGCGACCGCCGCGGCCGTTGCCTTGGCGCCATCCACCATGGCCACCAGCTTGGGCACATCCACGTTCTGCGCCAAATTCGCTGGGCCGCCCATGGCCCAGCCCACGCCGACACGCATCAGACTGATGCCGATGATCGCGATGATCGTGCCGGTGACCACAGGCGGAAAGAACCTCAGCAGCTTGCTGACGATCGGCGCGATGACCATCGAGATGATGCCCGCCCCGATGATGGCGCCGAAGATGGCGCGTGCACCGTCAACACCAGGCATGGCGTTGGCAAACGCGACCATCGGCCCAACGGCCGCAAAGGTCACGCCCATCATGACCGGCAATTTGATGCCGAACCACTTGGTGAAGCCCATCGACTGCACCAGCGTGACGATGCCGCAGCAAAATAAGTCGGCGCTGATCAGCAGCGCCACCTGCTCCGGGCTGAGCTTGAGGGCGCGGCCGACGATCAGCGGCACCGCAATGGCACCGGCATACATCACCAGCACATGTTGCAGCCCGAGTGCGGCAAGGCGCCCCGTTGGCAGTACTTCGTCCACCGGGTGAACGTTGGCAGTCGTCATGGTTGTCTCCTGACTTTGTTTCGAAGAGAGAAGTAGGGGCGGCTAGGCCCGTGAGGCCAAGGGTGCGTAGCGTTCAAGCTGCGCACCCAAGAGATTCAAGATTTGAGATTCATTTCACTGGCGCGCCGGCGTCAAACCAACGCTTGATCAGCAATCGTTCGTCGTCGGTGATCTGGGTGGCGTTGTTCATAGGCATGAGCTTGAGCACCACCGCTTGCTGATACACCGCCTGGGCATGTTTGCTCACCAGCTCGCTGGTGTGCAGGGCCACGCCTTTTTGCTGCAGTTGTTCGTTGTGGCACATGGCACATCGCTGATCCAGTACCGCCCGAAGCTGCGCATACGGGGGTGCTGGGGCGACTGCTGGGCCAGAGGTGCTGGAGGCCCTGGGCGCCGGCGCCAAAGCCACGGCCAGCCCCAGTAACAGCACGCAGCCGGCAACGGCATAGCCCCAAGGCGGCTGGACATGGTTCACATGCGCCTTGTGCCGAGCCACGAAGAAGTGGCGAATCAACGCCCCCGACAGCATCAACACCACCAGCACGATCCAGTTGTTTTTGGCCTGGTACAGCCAGCCATAGTGGTTGCTGAGCATGGCCACCAGCACCGGCACCGTGAAATAGGTGTTGTGCACGCTGCGCTGCTTGGCGCGCTTGCCGTGAATCGGATCAACCGGCTGGCCGGCCTGCATCTGCGCCACGACTGCCCGCTGGCCAGGGATGACCCAGAAAAACACGTTGGCGCTCATGGCCGTGGCGATCATGGCGCCAAGCATCAAAAAGGCCGCACGCCCGGCGAAGAGTTCACAGGCCACCCAAGACGCTGCGGCGATAAATACAGTGACGATGGCGCCCAACAAGCGCTCGCCGCCCTGGCGTTCGCCCAGGGTGCGGCACAGCGCGTCATACACCAGCCAGAAAACCACCAGAAAGCCCAGCGCGCCGCACACTGCAGCGGCGGGCGACCAGTCATACACGTTCTTGTCGATCAGGTAGGTGCTGGGGTTGAACAGGTACATCAAGACGAACAGCGCAAAGCCACTCATCCAGGTGGAATAGCTTTCCCAATAAAACCAGTGCAGTTCGGAGTGAATTTTCTTGGGTGCCACCATGTACTTCTGCGGGTTGTAAAAACCACCGCCGTGCACGGCCCACAAAGCCCCATCCACACCCTTTTCAAGCAAGTCGGGCGACTTGGGTTTGATCAGGTGGTTGTCCAACCACACAAAGTAGAACGACGAGCCAATCCAGGCGATGCCGAAGATGACATGCAGCCACCGCACAAGCAGGTTGGCCCAGTCAAGCAGGTATGCGTCCATTCAAACCTCGCACCTCGGGGAAAGCCGCCAGCATGCTGGCGGAACTTCCCTCACCACAGCGGGCTCTGTGAGGTTGGACATCGCGAACATCGGCAACTCGATCCTTGCGGGAGAGCGCCGATGTGCTCCGCGGCGACGTGATAAAAGTGTATACGCCTGAGCACACAGTAATTGTCAGTAGAAACCCTTTGAGCGCGAGCGTGGAGGGCATTCCGCCGCTTGTTGTCCAGTCAAAAGTGTATACACTACTGAACTCACGTCAATCGATTGTCTCGACAAAAGCATGTCCAATCCTGCGCCGACAGGGCGCCCAAAACTCAAAGTCATTCAACCCGCAGGAGCGAGCGCACGCGCATTGCGGGCCCAGGGTCGCCCACTGAAAGCGGGCAAAGACCCAGCGCCGGGCAGTACGCAACGCATCGTCGAATCCATCACTGCGGCGATCGTCGGGCGTCGGCTGATGCCGGGCACCAAGCTGTCCGAACAAAAGATCGCCGACATCTTCAAGGTCTCGCGGACCTTGGTGCGTCAGGCCTTCAATCAGCTCAGTCGCGATCGCTTGTTGGTGCTCGAACCGGCGCGCGGCGCCTTTGTTGCAACGCCCAGCGTCGACGAGGCGCGCCAAGTCTTTGAAGTGCGCCAGATCCTGGAGGCCGCATTGACGCGGCGCTTGTGCGCGGTGATCACCGATGTGCAAGTGGCGCAATTGCGCCGCCATCTGCAAGCCGAACAGGCCGCCGTGTTGAACACCGACGTGCCTGGGCGCACACGGCTGCTGGCCGATTTCCACGTGGTGCTGGCGCAGATGCTGGGCAACGACGTGCTCGCGCAGTTGTTGTCGGACCTGCTCACGCGTTCCTCACTGATTGCACTGATGTACCAGTCCTCGCATTCGGCCGAGGCTTCGCTGGCAGAGCATGTGGCCATCGTCAACGCTTTTGAGCAGCGCGATGTCAAGGCTGCCGTGCGATTGACGATCGAACATCTGGCGCATGTCGAACAGAACCTGCGGCTGAACCCCCACGAGACGGATCTCGCCCAAGTGCTGAAACCATGATGGCCATGACCAACAACTACCCCCGAGATTTGAAGGGCTACGGCCGCCAAGGCGTCCACGCCCATTGGCCAGGCAAGGCCCGCGTTGCACTGCAATTTGTCCTCAACTACGAGGAAGGTGGCGAGAACTCGGTGCTGCACGGCGACGTCGGCAGTGAGCAGTTCTTGTCTGAAATGTTCAACCCCCCGGCCTTCCCGGCCCGGCATCTGAGCATGGAAAGCATCTACGAGTACGGCTCGCGTGTCGGCGTGTGGCGTTTGCTGCGCGAGTTTGAGAAACGTGGCCTGCCGCTGACGATCTTCGGCGTCGGCATGGCGCTCGCGCGCTGCCCCGAGGTGACTGCGGCCTTCAAGGAGATGGGCCATGAGATTGCCTGCCACGGCTGGCGCTGGATCAGCTACCAAGCCATTGACGAAGCCGTTGAACGGGAGCACATGGCGCTTGGCATGGCGGCCATCGAGCGCCTGACCGGCGAGCGGGCGCTCGGCTGGTACACCGGACGCGACAGCCCGAATACGCGCCGCTTGGTGGCCGACTTCGGTGGCTTCGAGTACGACAGCGACCACTACGGCGACGACCTCCCGTTGTGGCTGAAGGTGACCAAGACCGACGGTGGCACTGTGCCGCACCTTGTTGTGCCCTATACGCTGGACTGCAACGACATGCGGTTCGCGTTGCCTCAAGGTTTCTCGCACGGCAACGAGTTTTTCGAGTATCTGCGTGATGCCTTCGACCTGCACTATGCCGAGGGCGAAGAGCGCCCTTCGATGATGAGCATCGGCATGCATTGCCGACTGCTCGGCCGCCCAGGGCGGATGCGTGGTTTGCAGCGCTTTCTCGACCACGTCGAAAAACACGACCGCGTATGGATCACCCGGCGCATTGACATCGCGCGCCACTGGAAAACGACCCATCCTTTCGACCCCGACCTCGCCTTTGCATGGACATGAAAATGATCGCGTTGGAACAAATCAACCGCGCAGACTGCGCCGAATTCGTCGCCCTGCTGGACGGCACTTACGAACACTCCCCCTGGATCGCCGAACGGGCCTGGCCGCAACGGCCCTTCAAAAGTCTGGCGCACCTGAAACTGGCGCTGGTCGACGTCGTCCGTGCGGCGGGCCGCGACGCTCAACTCGCGTTGATCCGCGCGCATCCGGAATTGGCCGGTAAGGCGATGGTGGCCAAGACGCTGACAGCCGAATCCACCCACGAACAAGGCAAGGCTGGCTTGACCGATTGCACGCCAGCGGAATACGCGCGCATCCAGCAACTCAATGCCGACTACAACGCCAAGTTCGGGTTTCCGTTCATATTGGCGGTGCGTGGCCCGCGCGGTTTAGGGCTGAGCAAAGCCCTGATCATCGCGACCTTCGAGCGACGCATCGACAACCACCTGGACTTCGAGCGCGCCGAGTGCCTGCGCAATATCCACCGCATTGCCGAGATTCGACTCAACGACAAATTCGGCCATGAGCCGGTGCTCGGCAACGACGTGTGGGACTGGGCCGAACGTCTGGCCACTCACAGTGACCCCGGCTACGCCGAGCGTGGTGAGCTGACCGTTACCTACCTCACTGACGCGCACCGCGCTTGTGCCCAGCAGCTGGCCCATTGGATGCGGGCCGATTGCGGCTTTGACCATGTGGAGATCGATGCTGTGGGCAACGTGGTGGGCATCTATCACGGCATCGACCACGGCATCAACCACGGCATCGATCAGCAGGCCCTGCGTCTGTTGACCGGCTCGCACTACGACACCGTGCGCAACGGCGGTAAATACGATGGTCGCTTGGGCATCCTGGTGCCCATGGCGTGTGTGCGTGAACTGCACCGCCAGGGTCGCCGCCTGCCGTTTGGTTTTGAGGTGATCGGCTTTGCCGAAGAAGAAGGCCAGCGGTACAAGGCCGTGTTCCTGGGCTCCGGTGCACTCACCGGCCACTTCGATGCCGCCTGGTTGGACCAGAAAGATGCCGATGGCGTGACCATGCGCGATGCCCTATTGCACGCTGGGCTGTGCCCCAACGACATCCCCAAGCTCAAGCGCGACCCGAACCGCTACCTCGGCTTTGTTGAGACCCACATCGAGCAAGGTCCGGTGCTCAACGAGCTGGATCTGCCGCTGGGCATCGTGACCTCGATCAACGGCAGCGTGCGCTACATCGGCGAGATCGTCGGCACGGCCAGCCACGCGGGCACCACACCGATGGACAGGCGGCGCGACGCGGCCACCGCTGCGGCGGAACTGGCGCTTCTTGTCGAACAACGGGGTGGTTCGGTGCCCCATCTCGTGGCCACGGTGGGCATGCTCGAAGTTCCGAACGGCTCCATCAACGTGGTCCCGGGGCGCTGCAAGTTCAGCCTCGACATCCGCGCCACCACCAACGAGGTGCGTGACGCCTGCGCCACCGACATCTGCACCGAGCTGAAACGCATCTGTGAAAGGCGTGGCCTGCACTACAAGCTCGAAGAGACGATGCGTGCCTCAGCGGCACCAAGCGCGCCGATCTGGCAGCAGCGCTGGGAGCGCGCCGTCGAGTCACTGGGCTTGCCGCTGTTTCGCATGCCCAGTGGTGCCGGACACGACGCGATGAAGCTGCACGAGGCCATGCCCCAGGCCATGCTGTTCGTGCGTGGCTTGAACGCCGGCATCAGCCACAACCCGCTGGAAGCCATCACCAACGACGACGCCGAACTGTGCGTGCGTGCTTTCCAGACCCTTCTTGATCAACTTGCCACGGAACCTGCATGACTTCACCCACGCCCTACGATGCGCTCGACGCCTGGGTCGACGCCCACTTCAACGAGCAAGTGCGCTTCTTGCAAGCACTGGTGCGTGTGCCGACCGACACACCGCCGGGCAACAACGCACCGCACGCTGAGCGCACTGCCGAGTTACTCTCAGCGATGGGCCTGAACGCCGAGAAGTACGCGGTACCAGCGGCTGAGGTGCATGCCTCAGGGCTGGAAAGCATCACCAATCTGATCGTGCGCCGACGCTACGGCGAAGGCAAGACGATTGCGCTCAACGCGCATGGTGACGTCGTGCCACCCGGCGATGGTTGGACGTTTGATCCCTATGGCGGCGAGATCATCGACGACAAGATCTACGGTCGCGCCACGGCGGTGAGCAAGTGCGACATGGCCACTTTTGCTTTTGCAGTGCGCGCCCTGGAATCGCTTGGCGCGTCACTGAAAGGCAGCGTGGAGCTGCACTTCACTTACGACGAGGAATACGGCGGCGAACTGGGCCCCGACTGGCTGCTCAAGCACGGCCACAGCAAACCCGACCTGATGCTGGCTGCAGGCTTCAGCTACCAGGTGGTGGTGGCGCACAACGGCTGCCTGCAAAT
>JAYVRO010000560.1:0-3069 GCA_043776165.1 Rubrivivax sp.
CCATGTCAAGGTTGAGCTGACCACCGTCGGCCAGGGCCGGTTGCAGCAAATCGCGCGTCCCGTTCAGCACCAGAAAAGTGTCGACCAAGGTGCGATTCAAAGCCGCTTCGGCGGTGTCTGCAAAACGCGCCACGCGCTTTTCAGCGGCGAGCAGAACCTCGTCTTCGCCTTGCCGGATCAGCGCCCAGGCAGTGATGGCCTGGGCCAGCACAAACAGTCCCACCAAGCCCCACAGGATGACGCGGGTTCGCAGTGGCAGCCCGATGCTGAGACGGGGCATGGGGCTATTTCACAACCACGCCAAATGCAGTTGCCAACGCGCTCGACCACGCGGCGTTGCAACCTGTACCGCAGCGTTTGACCCAGCGCGGCAACACAGTGCTGACAAAGATTTCACGGCGATAGATGTCGTCGTCAGGGGTGGTCGGCACCAGCTTCATCCTTCCCTTTCGCCCGCCCACGCAATCGGATGCGCCGATGTTGCAGCGTACGCCCATGCTTGTTTCGCGTTCCGCTTCTGCCCAGATGCGCTCTTCAAGGCGTGGCAACTCTTTTTCCAGCAAAACACGCAACTCAGGGGGAAGAGACTTCCAGAAAGCGCCATTGGCCACCACCACCGACAAACCCCAGGTGATGGCCATGTTCTGCATATGAGTCATGTGATCATGTAACCCGATGGTGTTGCCCGACATGGTGCCTGTCACGGCGCAATCGATGTTGCCGGCCTGCGCGTTACCAACAATCTCGGAAAACGACGTCGGCACCGGCACGGCCCCCAGGCCCTCAAGAAAGTCGGAGATGGTGACACTGGACGTCCGGATGCGCCGGCCCTTCAAGGTGCGCAGACCGGCAAATTCTTTGTTGCAATAGATGACCTGGGCAGGGTAGACAAAAATGGCCAAAGCCTCGACACCCAAGCGTTGACGCAACAGTTGTATGACCTGCGGACGCAATGCGCTCACCGCACGGCGCAAGGCACCGAGGTCAGGGTTCATGCCCGCCAGGTCTATTGCGGTGAGTTCGGGCACTGTGGTGCTCAGGTTGATCAACACCGTGCCGACGGCCACAGCGCCGTTTTGCACCAGACCCAGCAACTCCGTGCTGCGAATGCCCGCACGGTCTTGAGGGACGACGTTGGCAGCAAAACGCCCGCCGCTCAGGCGCGCCAGTTCACCGTTCCAGAAGGGCTCCTCATGGCGCGTGTACTGGTTGAGTGCAGCCAGGCCGCCGACGACGTTCAGACGAAGTTGCGGTTGGGTTGAGGGTTGGCCAGGTGCTTGGGCCCAGGCCAATGAAACAGCCAGGATCAAAGTGCACTGCGCCCCAAGTGCGCGCCAGCCAGGCCAAAAATTCGTCATGTGCATATCCCACCGACTTTAGGGCGACTTGGCCAAACCTTCGTACCAAGCCTTGATCAATTCGCGCTCAGTTGGCGTGATCTGCGTCGCCTTGTTCAAGGTCATGAGCTCCAACACCACCACCTGTTGGTACACGTCCAAAGCGTGTTGACGGATGAGATCAGCAGATGACGCGCCCGAGTGGCCTGCAGTGCGATGCGTAGGCAAGGCGCGACGATGCTGCGGGCTCAGGCTGCGCGCGTATGCTGGGCCCGCTCACAGGCCAACAAGATGCGCTCGGGCGTGGCCGGTGCGTCCAGTTCCACCGCCGCCTTGTGGCCCGCACTGGCACTCACGGCGTCTTTCAGCGCAAAAAAGCTCGACAGCGCCAACATCAGCGGCGGCTCACCCACGGCCTTGCTGCGGTAGGGTGTGGCTTTGATGTTTTCACAGTCGTAAAGTCGAACGTTAAAGTGCTCGGGCACGTCACTCGCGACCGGGATTTTGTAGGTGCTGGGACCATGCGTCAGCAGTTTGCCTTTGCCGTCCCACACCAGCTCTTCCATGGTCAGCCAGCCCATGCCTTGCACAAAAGCGCCTTCAATCTGACCCCGGTCGATGGCAGGGTTGATGCTGCGGCCCACGTCTTGCACGATGTCCACGGCCTTCAACCACCACTCACCGGTGAGCGTGTCGATTTCCACTTCGCTGAGCGCGGCACCGTAGCAAAAGTAAAAGAACGCGCGACCGTGCAGCTTGTTCATGTCGTAGCCAATTTCTGGCGTTTTGTAGAACCCCGTGACCGACAAGCCCACGCGGTCCAGCCAGGCGTGTTTGATGACATCGGCCCAGGCGGCAGGCTTGCCGTCGGGCACCTTGGTGTTGACAGCAACACCACCCGCAAACACGACATCCAGCGGCGTGCAGCCCAGCAAACGCGCAGCCACAGGCGCCAGGCGAGCGCGCAATTGCTCGCAAGCGTTTTCGATGGCCGCACCGTTGATGTCGGCACCGCTGCTGGCTGCGGTGGCGCTGGCGTTGGGTACTTTTTGCGTGTCGGTGGCGCTCACGCGGATGACGCTGACGGGCACGCCCAAGCCGTCTGCCGCGACTTGCGCCATCTTGGTGTGCAGGCCTTGGCCCATCTCGGTACCGCCGTGGTTGACGATGACACTGCCGTCTTGGTAGACGGACACCAACGCGCCACCTTGGTTGAGCATGGTGGCCGTGAACGAGATGCCAAACTTCAACGGGCTGATGGCCAAACCACGTTTGCGCGTGCGGCTATTGGCGTTGAAAGCGTCGGCTGCGGCGCGGCGCGCGCGGTAGTTGGACATCACTTCCAACTCGTTCAATACACCGTCCCCGACCCAGTCTTCGATCAGCTGGCCGTAGGGCGTGGTCATCGACAGCGGGTCACCGCTCACCGCCGGGTCGCTGTACAGATTGACGCGACGCACATCCAGGGGGTCGAGCGCCAAGTGTTTGGCCATGCCCTCGATCACCGTCTCGATGGCGAACATGCCCTGCGGCCCGCCAAAGCCGCGAAAGGCCGTGGACGACTGCGTGTTGGTGCGGCAACGGTGGCTCACTACATCGAGGTTCGTGAGGTGATAAACGTTGTCGATGTGCAGCACGGCGCGGTCGTTCACCGGGCCGGAAAAGTCGACGCTGTAACCACAACGCGAGGCCATCGTGACCTTCAAACCAAGGATGCGGCCACGCTCATCAA
>JAYVRO010000561.1:0-3064 GCA_043776165.1 Rubrivivax sp.
CGAGTCCACAGGCCGAACCACGCTTGTTCTGACTGACGCCAAACCACTCCCGCTGCCAGACCAACGCGCCATTGGTTCCCAACCCTGAGCCGTGTCCTGTGTGCTGCGCGGTCGGCTGCCGACCTCGCCACCAACCTGCTCCGTCGCCCACGTCAAAACGCCGCCTTTTCGCGGTCACAGGCAGCGAATTATCTTGACGCGCACCCCTTTGCGCAGGCTAAAAACCTGGCTCTGGCCCGTGCCTGTTGGTGTGATGGTCAATTGCAATGAGTCCGCTGTGACAGCACCACTGAAACGCGCTGATGTGCTCGCCAGGGCATCGGCCGCTTGCGGGCCGGGTTGATGTTGCTCGAAGGTGCCTGACGCGGTGAAAACGCCCAGCTTGTTCATTTGAATCGGACCATCGATCTGGCCATTGGCACAGTCCATGGTCAGACGACCACCTTGCGCATCGAGCACCAGTTGCGCCCGGTCGCCGCCCCAAATGCCGTTCAACTTTTCTGCCATTTCCCCATTGGAGATGCCTGGAATGGTCATCGCAAGTAGTCCCAAGAAGGAAGGCAGCCAAGTCGCCATGGGGTTGTGCCAGCGCGCCCAAGTGCGGGCAATGGCGCGACCGTAGCACAGAAGTAAAAACGAGCGCACGAAAAAAAGGCGGGTCGGAGTGACCCGCCCGCCTTGGTGCAGAAATCGCGCTGTGCGCAGGATGCTCAGTGCGTGACGCGGCGACGCGATGCGACACCGGCGGCAGCGAATGCGAGCACGACCATCAATAGTGTCCCGGGCTCAGGAACCGCCTGGAACTGAGCAATGAACGTGCCCCAGCGTGAACCGCCCGTGCCACCTGGATGGCCTCCAGCGGCGTTGTTGTACTCACGCGCAAATTCACCGATTAACCAGAAGCGGTCTTCGTTTTCAGGATCGATCGTCACCTGGGAATAATCACCCCAACGCTGGCGACCGGCCGCTGCCGAGCCAAACAAACTGCCGTTGTGGTAGTCGTCGGTCAAGCTTTCCTTGATCAACGCCTCATCACCCAACGCATACAGGTGCCCTGTGGCATCTGTCGCATACGCTCGGGCCATGATGCTGATCTTGCCATTGACGGCGTCTAGTCCAGAACGGTTGTAGCTGATCACCATACGGCCTTGGCTGTTTACTGCGATAGAGCCTTGGTAGTAGTCGAAGTCACCCGTACCGATGTCGCCCTGATCCACGATGGCCATGGTGGTCGAGTCCAGCACGGTGTAGCGCACCCTGGCAAAGTCGCTGCCCGAGTTGACCGTTTGCACCGAATAGATGCGACCGCCCGATTCGTAGACGCTGCTGCTGATGCGCTCGTCCAGGGTATCAATCACCCGGCGATTGGCCGCAATGGCGACGGAAGGTTGCCGCGCTTTGCCGGGGCTGGTGAAGGCCGCCATGCCTGAGAAGGTGGTAGCGCCAAGAGTCGCGGCAGTGGCATCGGATGATGTCAGGCCATTGACCTTGAAGCCCAGGTTGTCAAATTCGAACAGCGACGCCGCCAGCACCGTGCCGGTCCCGCCTGAGGACCTGCTGTTCGCGCCTTGCAGTGCAAAGCCACGGTCTTCGATCTGCGTGGTGCCATTGAACGGCGTCTCGAACTGCTTCATACCAACCGTTGTTGGCGCGCCCACATTGAACAAGCTATTGATGGGAATGATGTCTAAAGTCGTGCCACGGAAACTGTTGGCACCACCCGAAACGATTGGCGCGAAGTTGTTTGTGCCGATGTAGACAGCGTTTTTGTCGAGCGCCAGGGTTGGGTAATCGGCTGTTGCGCCGAATCCGAAGCCCGCATAGCCCTGAAATTTTGTCGATTTCCAGCCACCCAAGGCATTGCTTGTATCGGAGATGGCAATTTGCAGGTCTTTTGCATTGGCGCCAAATGACATGGCAATCCAGCGCTGGGCGTCGGCGTTGTACATGACACGTGAATCGCCGTTCGCACCAGTCTGCCCCGCTGCCGCCCAGAAAGCAACATCAGAAACCAATGAAGTCCGAACGCCGGTGGCCTTGTCAAACACAGCGTACGCCCCGTTTGTCACTTCCATGAACTGCGTCTTGCCCACAGCGCCGTTTGTATCCGGCGGAATGAAGTTGCGCGCAAAAGAGGCCCCGTCATATTGGCTGACTCCTTCAAAGCCCGACACGACCCCGCTGGACGTGGGCGCAAAGAAGACAGGGGCAGACGCACCGTTGGTGTCCAATGACAGATCACCTGGGATCTGAATCATCTTTGGCTGCTTGAATTCAAAGTACGGCTTGATGACCACCGCGTTTGCTGAAGCGCCAAACAGCGCCAACACGGCAGCGACCGCACCAGCCGTCAGGGCGTGCCTCGAACCGGACGGTTTCGCGAGGGAATATAAAGTCATGAACGCACTCCTAAAAAAGCGGATTTCTGAAGCCACAAGGATAGGTTGATCCAGGCTTCAAATGGTGCCCGCCCCCCCTAGGTGGGGGGCGGGGGTTTCCCGCTGTGCACAGGCTTACCTGCTAGCTTGATTCAAGCCAACTTGCCGTGACAAGCCTTGTACTTCTTGCCGCTGCCACAAGGGCAAGGGTCGTTGCGCCCCACCTTGGGCACGGCCTGTGCCACGCTGGTGGGGTCGGTTTCTTGCGATACCGAGCCATCTTCGTTCGGGTGCGTGTAGGTCACGTTGCTGACCTGACTGGCCTGCTCTTCAAGAGCCTGCGCGGCTTGCGCCACTTGCTCTTGCGTTTGGATGCGCACGTTCATCAGCACGCGCGTCACTTCCATTTTCACCACGTCGAGCAGTTGCGAAAAGAGTTCAAAGGCTTCGCGCTTGTATTCCTGCTTGGGGTTCTTTTGCGCGTAACCGCGCAAGTGGATGCCTTGGCGCAGGTAATCCAATGCAGCCAGGTGTTCACGCCAGTGTGAATCGATGGCCTGCAGCAGCACCATGCGCATGAAGGGCGTGAACTGCTCCTTGCCGACCACGTCGAGCTTGGCATTGAAGTGCGCATCGGCGGCCTGGGTGACGCGCTCTAGCAGGTCTTCATCGGTGATGCTATCGCT
>JAYVRO010000562.1:0-3059 GCA_043776165.1 Rubrivivax sp.
TGCAAGGCGTTGGGGTAGGCCAGCGGCACGTCCAGACGCAAGATCACATCGTTGCCATTGACCATGATGGGCATGCGACCGGGCTCACCCGCCTTGGGGGCGGCGTAGCGCGAATTGACAGGGTCATTGGCCACTTGCAGCACGGCATTTTTTTCGTTCGTGAAAGGGTTGGCCCATTCGGTGACGACTTCGCCAGTGGACAAGTCTTTGTAGTACGCCACCTCGCGGCTGATGAACTGTGCGCTGCCATCAGCGGCCTTGACAAAACGGCCCGCGTTAAAACCGTCCAGGCGCAAGATTGCGCGTGGTCTTTCGCCAGGCAGTACCGCAAATATCGTCACCCACCAGTTGGCAAAAACATCGCGCCCATCACCGCTGGCGCGCATGCGGATGAAGCTGTCCAGCTGGCCAGCGGCCGACTGGGTGTCTTGCGCCAACGCGGGCAGACTGCCGACGGCATTCAAGACCAAGGCGGCGGCGCAAGCCAGAGCTGAAAAACGCGACATGATGTGATCCTTCTATTGACTGAAAACAGCAGAACAAGTGGCGCGGGCGGTGGCTCAGATTTGGCCCTGCCATGCGTTAAAGTTGTCCGTACAACTATTGTCGCGCGGATGCTATCAGTAGTCACCGCAGTGATCACCGCGCGCCGTCCAACCAGCGCCAGCGCAGCCACAGGAAAAACGCCATGAGCACAGCCCAACCCTCGCAACCCAGCCTGCAACCCAGTTGGCGCCAAGTTGGGCGCCACGCGGTGTTTGTGCAGACCACGCACGACGAAGTGGCGCGATTTGACTTTCTCACCCGCATGAACCTGCACCTGTCGCAGTCTTTGTTGCCGGGTGTGAAGCTGGCCTATGAAACCCGCGTCAAACCGGCTTTTGTGGCCGAGCATGGCCGCGACCCGCAGGACCGCCATGAGGTGCGCCACGCCATGCAAGTCGACCTGCACTACCAGTTGTGGAGTGCCCTGCGCCGCAACACCATGGAGCAGCGTCAACAAGCCGGCCGCAGCGTGGTGTTTCGCCAACTGGGCGCCCTGCGCGACGCTGCCGACAAACTCAACGAAGGTGCTGGCACCTTGCAACTCGACCAGCGCGTAGAGCAGCCGCGCTACGCCCGCGCGGTTGACATCCACTGCATGCCCGGCAGTTACCACACCGAGGTGGTTGAGCGCGACATCGCGCCCGGCGCCAACTACGACGCAGGCTTGTTCGTCACCACGGCCGGTGCCCTGGGTCGCTACAGCGACGGCGGCGGCCAAGCTGTGGTGGACTGGTTGCACAAGAACAAACCCGGCTTTGCACCGCGGCGCATCCTGGACATCGGCTGCACCATCGGCCACAACGCCCTACCACTGGCGCAAGCATTCCCACAGGCACAGGTGGTGGCCATGGACACGGCCGCGCCAGTGCTGCGTTACGGCCATGCGCGTGCACGCTCACTGGGCGTGAACAACATCGAATTTCGCCAGGGCAACGGTGAAGCCGTGCCGGCAACTGACGGCGAATACGACCTCGTCACCACGGCCATGTTCTGGCACGAAACCTCCACCTCAGCCATGCCACGCATCATGGCCGAGGTCTACCGTGTGCTGGCCCCCGGGGGCATCACTTTGCACTTGGAGCAGCCGCAGTACAAAGGCATGGAGCCCTTCGAGGCTTTCATGCGCGACTGGGACGCCTACAACAACAACGAGCCCTTTTGGACACGCATGCACGAGCTCGATCTGAGCGCGCTGATGACGCAATCCGGTTTTCCACCGGGCGCGTATTTTGAAACGTTAATGCAAGCCAAGGTGGACACCAATCTCTTCCCCGCGCCCTCGGGCTCCACCCAGGGCAGCCAGGAAGACTATGGCCGCACACCGCAGTGGACGGCGTTTGGCGCGGTCAAGCCCGCTGCGCAGGTGCTGGCATGACAGTACACACACCGCGCCCCGGCGGGTTGCCCGAACCGAATGAGCTCGACCCCATCGTCCAAGCCAATCGGCGCGCCAAGGGCAAGCGTCCGAGCTTTACCGACGATCCGGCGGTGGAGCGTGTGATGTCGATCGCCATGGCCATTGCGGGTGAACTCGCCGTGGCGCGCGAACGCCTCGACACGCTCGAGCGATTGCTCATCGCCCGCGGTGTGCTGTTGGACACCGACATCGACAGCTTTGTGCCCGACGAGGCCGCACAAGCCGCGCGCAACGAGTGGGGCCGCGCCTACATTGCCCGCGTGTTGCGCATCCTCGATCAAGACGTGCAAGCCTTGGCGGGCACGCCCGAGGCCAGCATGGAGCAACTGCTTGATGAGCTGGGACGGCCCTCGCCGGCTTGAGCGCGCTCGTTGTGGCGCAGTGCGCCAAGCAACTATCTAACCCAATACTGTTCGCTTGGTAAAGGATCCGTTCGGGCTGAGCTTGTCGAAGCCCCGCCAGGCACTTCGACAAGCTCAGTGCGAACGGTACAAAGTGAACAGTATTGCTATCTAACCCAGCCCACCCGCCGCTCGCAAAGCCGCGATCTGCGCCACGCTGTAGCCCACCTCTTGCAAGACCTGTTCGGTGGATTCGCCCAGTTGCTCCAGTCGCCCGTTCAACACGCCGGGTTCTTCACGGAACTTGATGGGCAAGCCCAGGTGCGGTTGGCCAGCAGGCTGTTCGATGCGCATGCCGCGCGCGCAAGCGTGCTCGCTGTTGATGGCTTCGTGCAGCGTGCGCACGGGGGCCCAGGCGATGTCCAGCGGCGTGAGCACGGCCTCCCAGTGCGCGAGGTCCTTCTGCGCAAAACTGCGGCGCAAAAAGGCACGCACGGGCTCGTGTGCTGGGCCAGGCGGTTGCAGCGCCGTGGCCACCAAATCGGGTCTCCCCAAGTGGCCCAAGAGCGCTTCAACAAACTTGTGCTCGCCACCGGCCAGCGCCAGGTGGCGGCCATCGGCCGTGGTGTAGATGCCGTTGAAGGACGAGCCACCCCAAGAGCGTTCATGCGTGGGCACGGGCGCGCGATTCTCGGCAAACGGTGGTCCCATGACATTGGGCGTCCAGGCCAGCAGTGCGTCGTACATGGCGATGT
>JAYVRO010000563.1:0-3058 GCA_043776165.1 Rubrivivax sp.
TTTGCTCAAGAGCATGGCCTTCAGCAGTGCCGAAGTGGGCGTGGTCAATAAGCTCATTGGCCTGTGGCTCACCATCGGCGGCGCCTTGTTGGGTGGCGCGCTGATGTTGAAGCTCGGCTTGTGGCGCGCGCTGATGTTTTTTGGCGTCTTGCAAATGGCCAGCAACATGGGCTTTTGGTGGTTGGCCGTCAGCGGTAAAGGTTTGATGCCCGGACTGGCCATTCCGGCATTCGACTGGTGGTTCATCAAACTCGCCCACACCACGCCGGTGGACGGCGGTTTGTTGATGGTTGTGGCTTTCGAGAACATCTCAGGCGGCATGGGCACGGCAGCGTTTGTGGCCTTCCTCATGAGCCTGTGCAACCAGCGGTTCACAGCCACGCAGTTCGCCTTGCTCAGTGCCTTTGCATCCATCGGTCGCGTGTGGGTGGGGCCGCTGGCGGGCGTGCTGAGCGAGACGATTGGCTGGCCCAGCTTTTTCATCATCAGCACCGTGCTGGCGGCGCCCGCGCTGGTGATGTTGTGGGTGATGCGGGGCCCTGTGCGGGCTTTGGACGTGGTGCCGGGAACATCAAATCAGAACGTTTGACATGACTGAAATGACGATCAAGAAGCCACCCACCCAACATCGGCTCGGGCCGATAATTCGCGCCATGCCCACCGCAATGCGCAAACACGTGGCCTTGGCAGTACAGCGCAGCACCCTGCATGCGCCCGACCGCGACCGCGCGTACTGGTTGCAACGCCCCCCCGAAGAACGCCTGGCTGCTGTGGAAGAGCTGCGTCGCCAGTTGCACTGCAAACCCGGCATGGACCCGAACGACCCTGATGCTCAACCGCGACTTCAAAGAGTTTGTCGAGTTGTTGAACGGCAACGGGGTTAATTACCTCGTTGTGGGCGGCTACGCCTTGGCCATGCATGGGCGGCCGCGGTACACAGGCGACCTCGACTTGTGGGTGCGGCCAGAACCCGCCAACGTGGCGCGACTTTTGGCCGTCCTCAAGGCATTCGGCTTTGGCAGTTTGGGGCTCAGCGCTGAAGACTTTTTGCGGCCCGACGGCGTGGTGCAACTGGGCTATCCTCCCGCGCGCATCGACATCTTGTCGGCCATTGACGGCGTGCAATTTGATGACTGCTATGCACGCCGCCAGACTTTTGTATCGTCAGGCATCGCGTTGCCGCTGATCCACATCGACGACTTTCGCGCCAACAAGCGCAGTGCAGGCCGCGCCCGCGACATCGCTGACCTGAAAAGCCTTGAAGATCCCCCCGAAAACTGAGGACATCAACGTGCAAACCAACTATGTCAGTGCTGCTTGCAGCTGCCATCACGGCGCCACCGCGCAGCCCAGCCGCCGGCTCTTCACAAGCGCCTTGTTGGCCGGTGGTTTGGCCAGCGCGCTGCCTGCGCAGGCCAGCATCCCGGAGTGCAAACGCTCCTCTTTCACCAAGGCCGTATCGGCTGAGCAGGTGGAAGGCGGGGCCGTGCAGCAATACAAACAAATGCTGCAACAAGCCAACAGCCAACGTGCGCTGATCCCGGCAGAAAACGCGCAAGTGCAGCGCCTGCGCTACATCGCCCAACGCATGATCCCGTTCACGCCCGAATGCAACGAGCGCGCGCGTGCTTGGCAGTGGGAAGTCAACCTCATTGGCAGCCGCCAGATCAACGCCTTTTGCATGCCCGGCGGCAAGATCGCTTTTTATTACGGCATCTTGTCCGAGCTGCAACTGGACGACGACGAAGTGGCCGTGGTGATGGGCCATGAAACCGCTCACGCGCTCTTAGAACACGCGCGTGAGCAGATGGGCAAAAAGATGGTCACCAATGGCGGCCTGCGCCTTGGCGCGGCCCTGCTGGGCTTGGGTAACCTGGGCGATATGGCTGCACAAGTAGGCTCCAATCTGCTCTCACTCAAGTTTGGGCGCGACGACGAAAGCGAAGCCGACGCCCTGGGCCTGATCATGGCTGCACGCGCTGGCTACGACCCGCAAAAAGGTGTGAGCCTGTGGCAAAAGATGATGGGCGGCAACAAAAAAACGCCACCCGAGCTCTTGTCCACGCACCCTGCCGGGCCCACGCGCATCAAGGACATCGAAGGCCACCTGCCGCAGGTGATGCCCATGTTCGAGGCCGCCAACAAACCCGACCGGCGCTTTGCGGCACCGGCGAAATTACCGCCGCCCAAGGCGCAGCAGCCGGGCTGAGCGAGCCACAGCGAGAAGGCCCGCGCCGCCCCGCCGAGCGCGGGTTTTGCCTAGGCTTCAAGCGTCTTCTGCGCCTGCGCGCGCGGTTGCGCATCCACCAGAATGTGGATGCCCATTCGCACAAAAAGCAAGATCATGCGCAGGCCTATCTGGGAGAGGACGTGACTGCACCCGAACTACAGCGGGTACGCCGCGCCATCGTGGTGGTGGATGTTGTTGAGTCGGTGCGGCTGATCCAGCTCAACGAGGATGGATTTGTCAGACGCTGGCGTCAATTCACCTCAGAGATTCAATCAGACATCTTGCCCGGCAAAAACGGGCACATCGTGAAGAGCCTTGGCGACGGTTTGCTGATGACGTTTTCGAACGTGCCTCAATCGTTAGCCGCTGTGCTGGCGCTCAATGAGCGCGTACATGCTTACAACCAAGGCTTGGCTGCCGATGAGCACATACGCTTGCGCAGCGGCATCCACGTTGCGGAAATCTTGGTGTCTGAGGAAGATATCTACTCGCATGGTGTGAATGTCACTGCAAGACTTCTGAGTCTCGCTGAACCCGATGACATCATCCTTTCAGGAGACTGCAACGACGAACTCAACCCGAGACTGGACGTCGAAACGCAAGACCTGGGTAACTGTTGGCTCAAACACATGGAAGAGCCCATCAGAACCTTCAAGGTATTGCGCCACGAGGACAGACGGCCCCGGGCGCACACCGTGCCACCAGATGCTGCCCTGCGGCCGACCGTGGCCGTCTTGCCCTTCACCTGCGAAGGATTGGCCAGCAGTGAGGTGGCGATGGGTGACTTGATCGCTGATGAGTTGATCTGTGCGCTGTCGACCAGCAATG
>JAYVRO010000564.1:0-3057 GCA_043776165.1 Rubrivivax sp.
CACCCCTTCAAGCAACACCGTGCAGGCACCACATTGGCTGGTGTCGCAACCCGCGTGGGTGCCCGTGAGGCCTTGCGCGCCTCGCAGCCACTCAAGCAGCGTCGTGTTGTCGGGCACATCGGCGTCCACGGCAAGGCCATTCAGGGTGGTCTTCAAAAGCGTCATCACACTTGTCCTTGGGTTGCATGTTTGAAGTTACAGAGCGCAGCTGCGAAAACCGCAGAGCAGGCCATCGCGTTCGGGGGCCGCAAAACGCCGCGCTTTGGCGTGCAGCAAGCGCGTGCGGGTGACCCAGGAGCCACCCCGCAACACACCTTGAGTGCGCGGGGCGGGCAGCTTGTCGAGGAGGTCTGCACAAGTGCCGGGCAATGCGGCGTAACCATGCCAGGCCTTGGCGCTGCCAGCCACCCACTCAAAAACGTCGCCCCAGACAAAACCGCGGGCTGCGACCGTGCTGGCCGCCAGCTCCCATTCGGGCTCGGTGGGCAAGCGCCGCCCGGCCCAGGCGCACCAGGCCTGGGCTTCATGGCGGCTGATGTGCATGACTGCCTGTCCCGCCGGCGCGCGCTGCATGGCGCCGTGGCGCATGACCAGCACGCCGCCGCGCATCTGCTCCACATCGCGCGGTGCACGGCGCGCCTGGTGGCTCAACCATAACCAGCCTTCGTCACTCCAGTGCGTCGGGTCGTCGTAACCGCCGTCTTCGGCAAACTGCACGTAGCGCGCCCAGTTCACGGGCTGCGCGTCGATCTCAAATTCTGGCAACACCACCTCATGGGCCCAGCGTTCGTTGTCGGGCACCAAACCTGTCTGCACGCCGGTTTTCTGCCTGGCTTTGGGGCTACCTAACATGAAACGTTGCCCCGGTAACCACAAGGCCTCGCGATCCACGCGCGCCGGTGGCGCGCCCAGTTCCTTGTGCACTTTCAACTGCCACGTCATGGCCAGCTCCGCCAGGGATTCACACAGCCGGTCTTCGTGCAGCAAGGCCATGCGATAGAAATACAGGCCCTGATCGTTGTCGGCTGCGGTTTCCAAAAGCTCCAAGGTGGTTTCCAATGTGGCGGCCAGGTAGCTGCGCAAGGCAGAGGCATCCAGCCCTTGGCAGTCTTGCGTGGCGCCGCCAAACCAGTCGTCGGCGCGGGGCTCGATGGAAGCCAGCCGCGCGCTGTCGGGTGCTGCCAGTTCGCCGCGCGTGCGCTGCACGTGGCGCGCCACCCAGTATTCCTGGAACCAGGCACCGTGCCCGGCCAGCCACAGGGGCGACACTGAGAAGCGCGCAGGCAAGGCCTGGGCATCTTCAAACATGGCCAAGCGGCGCAGCGTGCAATTGCGCGCGTCGATCAGCGCCAACGACAACCAATCGGCATTCGCCTGGCGCAAGGCTTGTGCATCGTCAAGACTGGGGGCGGCGCTCAGCATGTTGTTCATGTGAAACCTTGTCTTGCGGGCCAGCCAGTGATGAGCACGCGGCTGGCTCAGTCACCCACCAAACCATTGCGGATGGCGTAGACGGTGAGTTCTGAGTTGTTCGCCAGTTGCAGTTTTTCAAGCACACGGGCGCGATAGACCGACACCGTCTTGGGACTCAGCGTGAGCTCGTCGGCGATGTCGGACAAACGCTTGCCCGAAGCGATCATCACCAGCGTTTGCAGTTCGCGGTCAGACAGCTTGTCGTGCGGATGCGCCAGCACGGGTGCGGTCAGGCTTTCCACCAGCATCTGTGCGATCTCGGGAGTCACGTACTTGCGTCCCTGCGCCACCGTTCGCACGGCCTGCACCAAGAGTTGCGGGTCACCTCCTTTGTTAACGTAGCCGTGGGCGCCGGCGCGCAAGGAGCGTAAGGCGTATTGGTCTTCGGGGTACATGCTCACGATGAGCACCTTCACCGGCGCGCCTTCGTCTTTCAGGGCATGCAACGCATCCAGGCCACTGCGACCAGGCAAGTTGATGTCGAGCACCAGCACGTCGCAGGTTTCACGGCGCAGCAGGCTGCGCAGCTCGCCGTAGTCGCCCGCTTCACCCACCACCGTGATGTCCTCGGCGTCGCTCAGCGTGTCACGAATGCCGCGCCGTATCAGCGCGTGGTCGTCACACAAAAGCACGCGGATCATGCGTGGTCATCCTTCACGGACTGGCCTTCACAGGCTGCCCCACGCAGAGGGGTCGTGCGGGTCAGCGTGCGTGTCATGGTGACGGGCGTGGTGGAGGGCATCGGGCTCATCGGTGGTCGAGGATACCGTGAGGGGTTGCAGCGGCACCGACAAGATCAAGGTGGTGCCTGCGGCACCGCTGCTCAGGTCGATCCAGCCACCCACGGTGGAGGCGCGCTCGTGCAAACCTTGCAGGCCAAAGCTGCCCGACTTGGCCAACGCGCCCGCAGCCACACCGCAGCCGTCGTCGCCCACTTCGAGCAAGAGCACGCCGGCGCCGAGCGATAAATTCATGCTCACGCGGCTCGCCTTGGCATGTTTGCTGACGTTGGTGAGGGCTTCTTGCGCTGTGCGGTAGGCCACCAGCGGAACACCTGCTGGCAATGTCAAACGTTCATGGCTGGTCTGTAGCTGGCAGGTGATGCCCGTGCGTTTGGCAAACCGTGTGGCCATCCATTGCAGGGCCGCCACGAGGCCTTGCTCCAGGATGGCGGGGCGCAAGTTGTGCATCACACGCTGGCTGGCTTCGATGGCGTGGGTCACGGTTTCCAGGGCCGAAACAGCGCGCAGTTGCACCTCTGTGGACGTGGCGTGGCGGCGGATCCAGTCGAGCTCAAATTTAAGCGCGGTGAGAGAGCCGCCCACGTCGTCATGGATCTCGCGCGCGATCGCCGCACGTTCCATCTCGACACTGGTTTGCAAGTGCTGCGCGAGCTCAGACAGGCGCGTGCGCGACGCCGCGATCTCGCGCTCGGCAGCACCTCTGGCGCGCAACGCTTCACTGGCCTGGATCGCACGCTGCACCGCCGGGCCCAGCCGCGCAAGGTTGTTCTTCAGCAAGTAGTCACTGGCACCATGGCGCATGGCGTCTACCGCGGTTTCTTCGCCAATTTCGCCAGACACC
>JAYVRO010000565.1:0-3054 GCA_043776165.1 Rubrivivax sp.
GCTCATGGCCACGCTCAAGAAGCGTTTTGAAGAACAAAAAGAGCGTCACGAAGGTGGCAGCAAGATGATCGGCACAGGTGGCACCAGCCCCTTTGGTGCCTATGGCTACAACCCACAAGGCGTGCGCATTGGGCAAGACAAGGGCCGCAACAAGAGCGCCGTCAAGGTGTGGGACCAGCGCGCCTACAAAGACTACGACGACACCAAGGAGCTGGGCACGCGCAACATCAAAGTCGCTCTGCGCCGCCTTCGTCGCTTCGCACGCGAAGGCGCGCTCGATGAGCTCGACCTGGACGACACCATCCACTGCACAGCTGCCAACGCCGGCATGCTCGACATCAAGATGGTCCCCGAGCGCCACAACAAGGTGAAGGTGTTGTTGCTGATGGACGTGGGCGGCACGATGGACGAGCACATCCACCGCGTGGAAGAACTCTTCAGCGCCACCAAAACAGAGTTCAAACACCTCGAGTTTTATTACTTCCACAACTGCGTTTACGACTTCATGTGGAAGAACAACCGCCGCCGTTTTGCTGAAAAATTTTCTACCTGGGATGTCATCCGAAAATACAACAAGGACTACAAGCTCTTGTTCATTGGTGACGCCACCATGAGCCCCTACGAGATCTTGCAGCCCGGTGGCAGCGTTGAGTACAACAACGAAGAAGCCGGCGCCGAGTGGTTGCAGCGGCTGACCAATGCCTTCCCCAAATTTGCCTGGATCAACCCTGAACCGGCAGGCGTGTGGCAGTACCGGCAAAGCATCTCCATCGTGCAGCAACTGATGAACCAACGCATGTTCCCGCTCACGCTGGCCGGGCTTGAAGGGGCGATGCGGCTGCTCTCTAAATGAGCTTTGACGCTTGGCAACGGAGGTTGGTCGCTGCCTTGTTTGTCGGGGCGCTTTCAGGCTGTGCGGCTTTGGGCTTTGGCGACAAAAGCGGTGCGCAGGTCGCGGCTGCGTCGTCCAGCGAATCCGCCACCCCCGGGGCCAGCCAGCTCGCTGCGGTAGAAGTGCAAGTTAACGCACCACCTGAGCTGAAAATCCTGCTCGAAAAATACCTTGACCTCACGCGCCTGGGCAGCCTCAGCCGGGGCGACAGCGTGACCGAAAACGAGTGGTCGCGATTGGTCGACGCCGCCCCCGCGCAAGCCCGCAACCTGCTCACCACCGAAGGCTGGTTCAGCCCCAGCGTCGTGGCCGTGCGCTTGCCCACCCTCTCGTCAAGCGCAGGCGGCGGCAACATTCAGCGCGTGCGCATTGATGTCAACCCAGGACAGCGCACCCTGGTGGGCCGCCTGACCTTGGAGTTTGAAGGCGAGCTACAAGTGCAAGCCAATGCCAACGACCTTGCTGCAAAAAAATTGATCGCGGACTTGCGCAGGGCCTTCGCCATGCCCACCGGCACGCCTTTTCGCAATGCCGCCTGGAGCGACGCCAAAGTGGCCTTGCTCGCGCGTCTGCGTGCCCAGGGATATGCCAGCGCCAACTGGAGCGGCACGGGCGCCGACGTCAACCCAGAGAGCCACGAGGCGCGGCTCTTTTTGGTGATGGACAGTGGGCCAATGTTCCGTGCGGGTGACATCGACATCGAAGGTCTGGTGGCGCAGGACGCCGCAACTGTCCAACACCTGGCCAACTTCAAACGGGGCGCCGTCCTGACTGAAGCCTTGTTGCTCGACTACCAGGAACGCCTGCAAAAGTCAGGCCTCTTCGAGAGCGTGACGGTGAGCCACGACAACGACCCCAACAACGCCGCCGCATCACGCGTGCACGTACGGCTGCATGAACAGACTCTGCAGGTCTACACCTTTGGCCTGGGCTACAGCGCCACCAACGGACCCCGCGCCACGGTAGAACATGTGCACCGCAGGCTCTTCGGGCAAGCCCTGCGTTCGCGTACTTTTCTTGAATTGGGTCGTCTCAAACGGTCGTTCAATGCGGAGCTGAGCACGCACCCCTTTGACGGCCTGAATCGCAACGTGGCCGGCCTGGCCATCGAGCGTTTGCAAACCAGCACAGACGCGGTCTTGTCAGAGCGTGTGCGCGTTGGCCGCGCGCGGGACACACCCGACGCCGAGCGGCTGCTTTTTGTTGAAGCTGAACGCTCGGTGCGCACCACCACCCTGGCGCGCAATGAGAGCGTGGGCGTATCGGCCAACGCGCACTGGGTGCTGCGCGACCTGGACAGCATCGTGCTGCCCACCAGCGGCTACACCTTGGCACTGCAAAGCGGCCTGGGCCGCTCTCATGGCAGCAACGCGCCGAGCGACTTCTTTGGCCGCGGCTATGCACGCCTGACCGGCTATTTGCCGCTCGGCAGTGCGTGGTACGGCCAGGCACGTGTTGAGCTGGGCCAGGTCTTTCGCAAGAGTGGCGTGGCCGTACCCGACTCCCAACTCTTTCGCGCGGGCGGTGACGACTCCGTGCGCGGTTATGCCTACCGCGATCTCGGTCCCATCGTCGACGGTGCTGTGAGCAGCGGTGCGTCGCTATTCACCAGCAGCGTCGAGCTGGCTCGGCCCATCTCAAGCACCATCCCATCGCTGTGGGGCGCAGTCTTTGTTGACGCGGGCCGGGCGGCCAACAGTTTTCAAGACCTCAAGCCCGCGCTGGGCTATGGCGCGGGCCTGCGCTGGCGCAGCCCAGTCGGACCCTTGCGTCTGGACTGGGCCTGGGCAGAGGAGCTGCGCCGTGGACGCATTCATTTCAGCATCGGCATTGCGCTGTAGGGCTGTCCATGGCCACCCCTGAACCGCCGTCACCCGGCATCGCAGCGCCCGCAGTGAGCGGGGGTGTCCGCCCCTGGCGCACCGTGTGGCAGTTGGCTGCACCCGCAGTGTGGGTCATCTTCATCGCGCTGTGCGTGGCGCTGTCCGCGATGGGGGCCGTGAGCTGGCTTTTGCGCACCGAGAGCGGGAGCGCCTGGTTGCTGGCGCGCGTGCCCGGCGTTGAAGTCACGGGTTTGCGCGGCGCGTTACTGTCCAACCACCTTGAAGCGGAACGCATCGAGATCAAGGTCGGTCAACGTTTGAACTTACTCACCCTCGACA
>JAYVRO010000566.1:0-10338 GCA_043776165.1 Rubrivivax sp.
TGGCAAGCGTCAACATCACGCTTGGCCCTGCCCGCCAGTTGGTTGCCGATGGCTTTGATCCTGGCCATCTTCATGCTCAAGTACAGCCTGGGCGTGTACACCGCCATGCACCCCTTGGCCGCGGCCCAAACGCCGTTTGTGACGGCTGTAGCGGGGTTCTCTGGCGCCCTCAGTGGCTTGTTCCTGGGTCGTGCCTGGGGCCTGTGGCGAAGGACGATGGCCAGCAACGCAACCACAATCCAGGCCCATGCTTAACACCGACAGTGCCAACGTGGCCAGCACGCCCAGCTTGGCCGCTGCCGTGGGCGCTCAACTGCGCCGCAGCGTGGTCTACATGGTGGTCCTTTGCACTGCCATTGCACTCTTCTTGACGATTTTGGAAGGCCGCGGCTTGTGGTCCAACATGGTCTATTCGTTTGCCATCGGTTTGTGTTGCTGGTTGCTCACCAATGGGCTGCGATTGCTGGGCAACGAGCTCATCCACCGTTGGCGCGCCAAGCGCCACTTGCCTCAGATCGCCAATGGCCACCCTATCGGCTGGAAGGGCACCTTGCCCTTGCTCTTGCTGGGCATGTTGCTGGGGCCGTCCATGGGTTTGAGCATTGGCGATTGGTTGACGGGCGGGCGCTCAGCCAGCCTCTTGCAATGGAACTCGCCCGGCGTGCGCATCACCTTGGCGCTCACGGTGCTGGCGTCGCTCATCTCATTGTTTGTTCTGACCTTGCTCGAACATTTGGCCGTGGCTCGCACCAGTGCCGAGGTAGCCCAGCGCCAGGCAGCCGAGAACCAATTGAAGTTGCTGGAGTCGCAGCTTGAGCCGCACATGCTCTTCAACACGCTGGCCAATTTGCGCGTGCTCATTGGCGTGGACCCTCACCGCGCACAAGCCATGCTGGACAAACTCATCAGCTTCTTGCGCGGCACGCTGGGTGCGTCTCGCACATCGGCGCACCCGCTGAGCACCGAGTTTGAGCGTGTTGGGGATTACCTGGCCTTGATGGCGATGCGCATGGGCACACGTTTGCATGTCGAGCTCGCTCTGCCCAACGAGCTGCGCGGCGCAGCCATCCCGCCCCTGCTTTTGCAACCCTTGGTCGAAAACAGCATCCGCCACGGGCTGGAAACCAAGGTGGCCGGGGGGCGCATCGAGGTCCGCGCCGTGCGTGACGGACCCGACCTCGTACTGACCGTGCGCGACACCGGCGTGGGCTTGCAAAACGCGCGCGATACGCAGGGCACCAACTTTGGCCTCGACAACGTGCGTTCACGCTTGGCCACGCTGCACGGCCCAGCCGCCAGCTTGTCCTTGCAAGATGCAGGCGACGCCGAAGGCGGCAGCGTGGCGCGCATCACTCTGCCTTATGTCGAAAGTTAGCCAATGACGACTGCGCCCACAGCCTTGATCGCCGAAGACGAACCGTTGTTGGCAGACGGCTTGAAGGCCGAACTGGCGCGGCTGTGGCCTGAGCTGACGGTGGTGGCCACCGTTGGTGACGGCCAAAGCGCTGTGTCGCAGGCCTTGCAACTCCAGCCACAAGTGTGTTTTCTCGACATCCGCATGCCCGGCATGAGTGGCCTGGAAGCCGCGCAAGCCCTGGTCGAAGACTGGCCCGGCGACGCGTCTGACGCGCCTTTTCCGCTGCTGGTGTTCGTGACGGCTTACGACCAATACGCCTTGCAAGCCTTTGATGTGCAGGCGGTGGACTACCTCGTCAAACCCATCACCACCGAACGCTTGGCGGAATGCGTCAAGCGCTTGCAAGTACGGTTGGAAGCACGGCTACAAGCACGGTCGCAAGCTCATGATCAAGCCCATGATCAAGCACGGCATCAAGCGCCGCAAACCACGCCAGATGCTGGTGAGGTGTTGGCTCAAACCATGTCGCAACTGCGCGCCCTGATCGGCAATACCGCCACGCCAAACACCGCGCCACGCCTGGAGGTTATCCAAGCCCAGGTCGGCGCCACAGTGCACTTGGTGCCGGTGGACGACGTGCTGTACTTTGAAGCCGCCGACAAATACGTGCGCGTGGTCACTGCAGAGCGTGAACACCTGGTGCGCGCCTCGTTACGTGAACTCACACCGCAGCTGGACGGGCAGCGTTTTTGGCAAGTACACCGCAGCACCATCGTGCAGGCCCGCGCCATCGTCACGGCCAAACGTGAGGAATCCGGCAAGGTCACACTCACACTCAAAGGACGCAGCGAAAAGCTCGTGGCCAGTCGTTTGTACGCACATCTTTTCAAAGGCATGTGAACCGACCGGCCCGCTAATTTCTGTTACCAGTCCTTCAACCCACCTCGAAAGTTAATCATGAACCCCACTGACCTGAATGACAGCGCGCTGAGCGCCGAAGAACAACTTCTGCGCCGCGCACGCCGCCGCGTGAGTCAAAAGATGGGTTTCTACATTCATGCACTGGTGTTTGTGCTGGTCAATCTCGGCCTTTGCGCCATCAACGAAACCACCGGTCGCATGCGCTGGAACCACTTCCCGCTGATGGGCTGGGGCCTGGGCCTGGCGATCCACGGCATCGTCACCTTCATCAGCCTGAGCGGCGACGGCCTGCGCGACAGCATGGTCGCAGCGGAAGTGGAGAGGCTCAAGCGCCGACAGTCCTGAGGCGTTCCTGAGGCGCTCCTGAGGCACATGGCTGTGGAGCCCGCCCCATAGAATTGCCGGCATGTCCCCAGAGTCCATCAAACCCAGCAATTTCCTGCGCACGATCATCGAGCGCGACATCGAACAAAGCATCTACGCGGGCCGTGCCTGGGGCGGCAGCCCGGGCGATGCGGCCCACCACGCCGCAGGCGGCATGGACCCCGCCGCCGTGCGCATGCGTTTCCCGCCCGAGCCCAACGGCTACTTGCACATTGGTCACGCCAAAAGCATTTGTCTGAACTTTGGCTTGGCCCAGGACTATGGCGGTGTGTGCCACTTGCGATTTGACGACACGAACCCCGAAAAGGAAGAGCAGGAGTTTGTCGACGCCATCATCGAAATGGTGCATTGGTTGGGCTACGACTGGGCGGGCAGCAAGGGCACACACCTCTACTACGCCAGCAATTATTTCGACTTCATGTACAGCGCTGCCGAAGCGCTGATCGTGAGTGGCCTGGCTTACGTGGACGAGCAAAGCGCAGAAGACATGCGCGCACGCCGGGGCGACTTCAACACGCCTGGTCTCGACAGCCCTTTTCGCGCCCGCACGCCCGCCGAAAACCTGGCCCGTTTTCGTGAAATGCGCGCCGGTGCACACGCCGACGGCGCCATGGTTTTGCGCGCCAAGATCGACATGACCAGCCCCAACATCAACCTGCGCGACCCGGCCATCTACCGCATCCGCCGCGCCTACCACCACAACACGGGCGACACCTGGTGCATCTACCCGATGTACACCTACGCGCACCCCATTGAAGACGCGCTGGAACGCATCACGCACAGTTTTTGCACGCTCGAATTTGAAGACCAAAGGCCCTTCTACGACTGGCTGTTGAATCGCCTGGCCGAGCTCGGCATGTTGGCCCATCCCTTGCCCAAACAAGTTGAATTTGGCCGCTTGAATTTGACCGGCGTGATGACCAGCAAGCGCAAGATCAAGGCCTTGGTGGATGAAGGCCTTGTCAACGGTTGGGATGACCCGCGCATGCCGACACTGGCGGGCCTGCGCAGGCGCGGCTTCACGCCCGCAAGCATCCGCAAGATGGCCGACAACACGGGCGCGAGCAAGACCAACATATGGATCGATCACGGTGTGCTCGACATTGCACTTCGAGATGACCTGGAAGGCCAAGCGCCACGCGCCATGGCCGTGCTCGACCCGCTGCCATTGAAGCTCACCAACTGGGCCGAGGTCTTTGGCAACGCGCTGCATCACGAGCCCTGCCAAGCCCCTGCGCACCCTCAACGCCCCGAGTTGGGCCAACGCCAGTTTGATTTGGCGTCGACCGTGTGGATCGAGGCCGACGACTTTGCCGAAGTCCCGCCCAAAGGCTTTTTCCGCCTCTTCCCGGGCAACAAGGTGCGCCTGAAATACGGCGTGGTCGTTGAGTGCACGGGCTGCGAAAAAAACGCCGATGGCCGCGTTGTGGCCGTGCTGGCTGCCGTGGTGCCCGACACCAAGAGCGGCACCCCGGGCTCAGATGCGGTGAAGGTCAAAGGCACCATCACTTGGGTGGCCCAGCATGATGCCCTGCCGACGGAGATGCGTCTGTATGAACGCCTCTTCACTGAAGATCAACCAGATGCCGATGGTCGCGACTTTCGCACTTGCTTGAACCCCGCCAGCCTGCGTGTGCAGCGTGGCTTCGTGGAGCCCTCACTGGCCAACGCCGCGCCGGGCATGCACTTTCAGTTCGAGCGCCATGGCTACTTTGTTGCTGATCGCATCGACCACAGCGCTGGGCATCAGGTGTACAACCGCATCACACCGCTGAGGGACGCCCGGGCAAAGTAGCTCGGCAGGCGTTGATCGGCGGCCCCGCTTCAGGAGGGTGTCATGCACAAGCTGCTTTGTTTTCTCGTCTTTGCCGCCGCCCAGGCGGCACCCACCATGGCCCACGCGGCTGGCAGCGTGGAAGTCAGGTTCGTCGAGCCTGAGCAGTTTGTTGACGCCGGCCGCGGCCAGCGCGAGACCGAGCACACAACACAAGCCATTGCCGCACATTTGATGTCCTTGGCCCCGCAATTGCCGGATGGCCAGACGCTGAGCATTGACGTGACCGACATCGATTTGGCCGGTGAATTGCGCCCCCGTCGCAGCGGCATGGAACTGCGCGTGTTGCGCGGTCGTGCAGATTGGCCACGCATCAATCTGCGCTGGACGCTGAGGCAAGACGGCCGCAGCATCAAGGCCGCAGAAGATCAGGTGGCCGACTTGAACTACATGGGCAACACCTTGGGACTGCGCCGCCACGAGGAATTTGCTTTTGAGCAGCGCATGTTGACGCGCTGGTTCAGCGACAACTTCGGCCCCAACCCGGCGCGACCTTGAGCTGGCTGTTGGCACAGCTGGTTGCTCGGCTTGTTGCTCCGTCGGTTGCTCCACCTGTTGCTCAGGCTACCCACTAACGTTTCACAATACCTCATCCGACAACACCCTGGAGCCTGCCTTGAAATTCTTGCCTACCCTTGTGGCCACACTGCTGACCTTTGGCCTGAGCACTGCGTTCGCGCAAGACAGCAGCGCTGCGAAGCCCGCAGCGAAAGACACTGCCGTCACGCTGCCAAGCGGACTGATCTACCAAAGCCTGAAAGTCGGCACCGGCCCGAACCCCAAAGAGACTGACACCGTCAAAGTTCATTACCGCGGCACATTGCCCGACGGCAAGGAGTTCGACAGCTCCATCGCGCGCGGACAACCGGCCGAGTTTCCGCTGAACCGCGTCATCAAGTGCTGGACCGAAGGCGTGCAGCGCATCAAGGTGGGCGGCAAAGCCAAGCTCATCTGCCCACCAAGCATTGCCTATGGCGAGCGCGGTGCTGGCAACGTCATTCCGCCCAATGCAACGCTGCACTTCGAGGTGGAGTTGCTGGGCATAACGAGCAAGTGAGCTTCGGGGGTCCTTTTTGAGCAACAACACGCCATCGGCTGACAACGCCAACGCCGCCGCCAAAGGCTGCACCACAGCCACTGCTACCACGGCAACCACGGCCGCCACGGCGCTGGAACGCGAGCTGGCCGAACTGCTGGTGCAAGCACTGAACCTGGAAGTCTCAGCCGCCGAAATGGCGCCCGACGTGCCACTCTACGGTGACGGCCTGGGCCTGGACAGCATCGACATCCTGGAACTCGCGCTGGAGGTCTCGCAGCGCTATGGTTTCCAGCTGCGCGCTGACGACGAGAACAATCACAACATCTTCCAGTCGCTGCGCAGTCTGGCAGCGCATGTCACCACGCACCGCACCCTGTGAAACTGCTTCACCGTTGAAGTCGCCATCCCCCAACCAAGCGGCCTTGCTCAGCCTGCCCTTGAGCGCGCGCGCTGGCGTCTGGCCACTGCTCGGTGTGGCGACCCTGATGCTGGTCTACGGCGTTTTGTCGCATTGGCTGATGCTGCACGCGGCTGACCGACCTTGGGCCGTGGCGGCACTGTTTGGCCCCCTGATCGTGGCCATGGCCTTCTGGGCATGGCGCCGACGTCATGGGTGGACGTTGGCAGGATGCGCCGCTCTGGTGGCACTCTTGGTGGGTGTGGTCAGCCAAGGTGGTGTGGACAGCGTCGCCCGTCTGGCCTTGGCGCAACACCTGGGCATTCACCTCTTTTTAGGCTGGAGCTTTGCACTCACGCTGCGCCGTGGCAGCACGGCGCTGATCAGCGTCCTGGCAGCCCATGTGCACAAGCACTGGTCGCCAGAGTTGGCAGCCTACACAAGGCGCCTGACTGCCGTGTGGATGGCTTACTTCTTCGTGATGGCCCTGCTCTCCGTGCTGCTGTATGCCTGGGCGCCATGGTCGTGGTGGTCCTTGTTTGCCAATCTACTCACCCCCGTCGCAGCGGCGGCACTCTTCTTGGGCGAGTACCTCTTGCGATATCGCTGGCACCCCGAGTTTGAGCGCGCGACGCTCGTGGACGCGCTGCGCGCATATCAGCAAATGTCGGCAAGGACAGCGGTTGACGGCGCCCCGCCTTCGCCTCCAAAGTCGGCTCCGCCCACCCGATGAAGGCGCCGCAGACTTTGCTGGGCGCACGCGAGCTGAGCAGCCCCGTGGCGTGGCGGCGAGGGCAGCCCATCAGTGCTGCTACCTTGTTGGCCGACGCCCAAGCCTTGGCCCAACGACTGCCCGCAAACGGCCAGGCCATCAATCTGTGCCAAGACCGCTATCGCTTCAGCGTGGGCTTGCTCGCGGCTTTGCAGCGCGGCCAGCAAAGCCTGTTGCCGCCCGATGCCTTGCCCACCACGCTGGCGCTGTTGGCGCCTGCCGATGGCGCGAGCTACTTTTTGTTCGACGACCCCGCGCTGGACCTCACCGCACACCGGTCCATTGAAGTGCTTTGTGCTGATCCTGAGGCTGAAGTGGATGACATGACTGCGGCGCCCACCGCTTCAGCCCTCAGGCTCATCGCAGCACCCCCGGGCGACAGCGTGTGCCTGCTGACCTCGGGCTCCACTGGCCAGCCCCAAGCCCAGCGCAAGCAGTGGACGCAGTTGCAGATGAACATCGCCGCACAGGCGCAGCGCTTGGCAGCACTGCTGGCTTGGCCCAGTGTTGCCGGGTTGAACCTGGTGGCCACCGTGCCGCCACAGCACAGTTACGGCTTTGAGTCATCTGTATTGTTAGCGTTGTTCGGTGGCGCTGCCTTTGACGTGAGCCGCCCCTTTTACCCGGCCGACATTGCCGATACCCTGGCCCGCATGCCCCACCCGCGCGGCCTGGTCACCACGCCCTTTCACCTCAAAACCTTGTTGCTCTCGGGCGTCGCGCTGCCGCAGGTGGATCTCATCATGTCGGCCACCGCGCCCTTGTCGCCGCAGTTGGCAGCGCGCGCTGAAGCCGTCTTGGGTGGAAGGTTGATCGAGATCTACGGTTGCACTGAAGCCGGGCAGGTTGCGACGCGTCGCACCACGGCGGGTGAGGTTTGGCAAACCCTGGGCGACCTGCGCATCACCGCTCAATTCGGCGCTGAACTCGACGTTCATCCCAGCGACCAAAGCAACGGGTTCTCCGTGCTGGGCGGCCACGTGTTGACGCCCACCCCCTTGGCCGATGTTCTGGAGCTCATCGACGCGCAACACTTTCGTCTGCTGGGCCGCGCCAGCGACATCGTTCACGTCGCTGGCAAACGCAGCTCGTTGGCGCATCTGGACTTTCACCTCAACCGCATCGAAGGTGTTGTTGATGGCGCCTTCTGGCTGCCCGATGACGTGACAGAAGGCGTTGTGCGTACCGTGGCTTTTGTTGTCGCCCCCGGCCTGAGCCCGCACCACATCATCAGCGCCTTGCGCGGGCAGCTTGAAGGCGCTTTTGTACCGCGTCGCGTCGTTTTTGTTGACGCCTTGCCCCGGGCGGCCACGGGCAAACTTCTGGCCGACACTTGGCGCGCCTTTGTTGTGCAACGCTTGGCCGCGCGCCGACCTTGATACCCCACATGTGCCCGACATGAATCGAACATGAACGCCACCACGTTCGACATGTGCATCAGCGCGCAACACCCCGCTCTGGCCGGCCATTTTCCTGGCAACCCGGTGGTGCCAGGCGCCATGCTCCTGTCATTGCTTATGCAAGCGCTGGCCCAAGCGCCTGGTTTGTTCGCACGCCTGGGGCCTTCGCCCCAGGTCATCCACATTAGCCAGGTCAAGTTCTTGGCGCCGGTGCGTCCGGGGGAGTTGTTGCACTGGGTGATCTCGCCAACGGCCACCGGCCTTGGTTTTGAAGCCCGCTGCGCGGGCCGCGCAGTGGTGCGTGGGCGCTTGTCGGCCACGGACGCAGCATGACACCCGAGCCGCTTAAAACCTCAGCCGCCTGGGTGCAGGGCGCCGAACGTGGCAGCCAGTTTGCGCTCAAGCTGATGGCCTGGATCGCCCTGCGTTGTGGCCGTCCAGTGGCGCGTCTTGTGCTGCACCCCATCACGCTTTATTTTTTACTTTTTGCGCCCCAGGCGCAGCGCCACAGCGCGCGCTATCTGCAGCGCGCCTTGGGCCGCCCAGCCACTTGGCGTGACCGCTATCGCCATGTGCATGCCTTTGCTTCCACAGTGCTTGACCGTGTGTACCTTGCGCGCGGTGAACTGCGCGCCTTTGACATGCGCCTGAGCGGCCAAGCGCTGATGAGCAGCGCCGTCGCCAGCGGACGTGGCGCCGTGCTGCTGGGCGCGCACATGGGCAGTTTTGAAGCGCTGCACGCGCTGGGTGCCAAACAACCCGGGCAGCGTGTGGCCATGGCCATGTACCCCGACAACGCCCGCATGATCCACAGCGTGTTGCGTGCTGTGGCGCCGCAGGCCCAGCTCGACATCATCACCATTGGCCGCCCATCGTCCACCTTGGCCATCCGGGACTGGCTGGACGCCGGTGGTTTTGTGGGCATGCTGGGCGACCGCATCTTGGTCAACGTTTCAAATGACGCTGTCGCGATCACCTCCTCGCGTCACAACGACAGCGCGCCGCTCAGCTTTCTGGGGCAATCTGCGCGTTTTGCCACCGGGCCGCTGCGAGTGGCCATGCTGCTGCGCCGCCCCGTGATCTTCATGGTCGGGCTGTACCTGGGCGGGGGCCGCTACGATGTTCGCTTTGAGCACCTGGCCGACTTCAGCCAGCCCCCGCGCGAAGCCGCCGAGCGCGAAGCCCTGTTGCTGGCCACGCTCGCCGCCTATGTGGCCAAGCTGGAAGCGCTGTGCAACGAAGCGCCTTACAACTGGTTCAATTTCTATGATTTTTGGCATGAAGATCATGCGGCCTAGTGCCTGGGCATGCTGGCTTGTTTTGATTGCCGGGCTCGGCGTGATGAGCGCATCCTGCTGGGCCTTGGATCTGCAAACGCTGATGCAGCAATTGGCCCTGCAGCGCAGTGGCCAAGCAAGCTTCACCGAGCAGCGCTTTGTCAGCGGCTTTGAACAAAGTCTCTTCTCAAATGGAACGTTGAGCTTTGACGCCCCCGACAAACTTGCACGCCACACTTTGGCGCCGCGCGCGGAGTCGTTTGTGGTGGATGGCAACCGCCTGACCTTGGAGCGCGCGGGCCGCACGCGACACCTTCTGCTCGACACCCAGCCCGAGTTGGCCGCCATGGTGGCTGCCATGCGTGGCACGCTGATGGGCGACGGCGCCGCTTTGCAACAGCACTTCAAGACCACAGTGCAGGGCAGTGTCGCGCAGTGGAGCCTCACCCTGCGACCCTTGGACAACCGGCTTTTGGGCGTTGTGCGCCAGGTGCGCATCGAAGGCCAAAGCGGCGAGCTGCGCAGCGTGGAAGTGAGCTTGGCCGACGGCGACCGCTCCGTCATGACCATCGACAACCGGCCCGCCGGCGCTGCGCCGCCCAACAACGCCCTGCGCAAGAACCCGGCACCGTGATGCGGCCTGCGTTGCGCCGCTGGCGACTTCAGCGAAACCAATTGCTCACCTTGGCCGTGTGGATGCTGGCGCTGGCCGCTTGCACCTTGGTCATCACCCGCACCACCTTCACCGCCGATCTCTCGGCCTTTTTGCCAGCTGCACCCGATGCGCGCCAGCGCTTGCTCATCGACCAGTTGCAAGCGGGCACGCCCGCGCGAACGCTCATCGTGGCCATCAACGGTGGCACCGCAGCCGAGCGCAGCGCGAGCTCGCTGCAATGGGCCGCCATCCTGCGCAACAGCGGTCGTTTTGAGCAAGTCCTCAACGGCGACAACGCGGGC
>JAYVRO010000567.1:0-3042 GCA_043776165.1 Rubrivivax sp.
ATTGGCTCGCTGATCGTCAACAACGCCCTGGGTGACGCTGCGCCACGCACGCCGGGCAACATGTTTGTGCCGATAGATTTGCTGGAACCTGTGCTCGCCGAGATGCTGGCAAACGGTCGATCGGCGCAGAGCGTGCGCGCCTGGCTGGGCATCAACTGCGCCGAAGTGGCGGGTGGCGTGCGCGTCATCCGCGTGAGCGAGGACAGCCCGGCCGATGTGGCCGGTTTGCAGGTAGGTGACCACATCGTGCGCATCGACGGCACCATCGTGGCCAAGCTCGAGCCACTGTGGAAGACGCTGTGGCGGGGCGGTGTCGCGGGCACTGGAGCGCAGCGCGAAGTCGTGCTTGACGTGCTGCGCCAAGGCCGCGCGCTGACGCTCAAGGTGCAAGCGATTGACCGCGCGATGATGTTGCGCCGTCCGCAGGGGATTTGAGCCCCTCCACCACGGTGGGGTAACGCAGCACCAGGCCCAACTCCAGCCGCAGTCGGTCATTCAACAATCGACGTGATTCGCTCATGAAACTCAGTTGCATGGGCGAGAGTTGCAGCGCCGCTTGCGCGCGAGTGACACGCGGCGGGCGCGCCAGGCCGTACAAGTCTGCCGCCAAATCAAAGTACGCGCCCATCTTCAGATCGGTGTTGTCACAGGCGTGATAAACCCGCTGCGGCGCGCCGTGCAGCAACGCGGCCACACAGGCGCGCGCCAGGTCATCAGCGTGGATGTGGTTGGTGTAGACGTCGTCAGCGTCTGTCAACACCGATGTGCCACGTTGTAGCCGTTCACGCGGACCACCCGAACGATCAGGCGCGTAGATGCCGGGGATGCGCAAAACGGACACGCACACCTTGAAGCGCAGCCCAAAGCGGCGCATTTGCGCCTCGGCGTCCACGCGGCGCTGTGCACGTGGCGTGGCCGGATTGGGCTCACGTGTTTCGTTGAACAGAGCGCCCGCGCAGTCGCCGTACACGCCGCTGGTGCTGCCGTAAACGATGCGCTGCACCCGCCCACAGCGCGCCAAGGCGTGCAGCAAATGACGTGTGCGTGGGTCGGTGCGGCCCGTGCCTGGAGGTGGTGCCAGGTGCAACACGGCGTCGGCCACGCCAGCCAGCCTCGCCAGGCTCGCGGGCTCGTCCAAATTGCCCATGATGGGCACGGCACCCGCAGCACGCAGTTCGGCCCGTCGCGTGGCTGATGTGGTCAGTGCCAACACCCGCCAGCGCGGCGCCACGATCCGCAGCACACGCAGGCCCACGTCGCCACAGCCGACGATGAGCAGGCTGGGACGACGTTGTTGGCAAAGGGGCGAGGGGATGAGAGTCACAGGTCGGCGGGCACAATCCCGACCGAGTTTACGTAGCTGCGAAACGTGACCTTCAGACATGACCTTCAAACATGACCTTCACCGTCACCATTTCCCCCGCTGAACGCAGCTTTGCAGTCGAGCGCGACGAGCCCATCTTGGTGGCCGCCATTCGCCAAGGCGTGGGCCTGCCCTATGGCTGCCGCGACGGCGCCTGTGGCTCTTGCAAAAGCAAATTGCTCAGCGGCCGCGTCATCCATGGCGCACACCAACCCAAAGCCTTGTCGGCTGATGAAGAAGCCAGCGGCCTCATCCTCACTTGCTGCGCCACACCACAAACCGACTGCACCGTGCTGGCCCGCAGTGTGCCCGGCGCGGGCGAACATCCGATCCTGAAAATGCCCAGCCGCGTGCTCGAGATGCGCCGTTTAACCATTGACGTGATGCAAGTCAAACTGCAATTGCCCGCCAACCAAAACCTGCAATACCGCGCGGGCCAGTATGTTGAATTCATCTTGCGCGATGGCAAACGCCGCAGCTACAGCATGGCCAACGCGCCGCACTTGCTGGGCACGCCCCCGGCGATTGAGCTGCACATCCGCCACATGAGCGGTGGTCTCTTCACCGACGCCGTTTTCAGCACCATGAAGGACAAAGACATCCTTCGCCTCGAAGGCCCTTTCGGCAGTTTTTTCTTGCGCGAGGAGAGCGCCAAACCCATCGTGCTATTGGCCAGTGGTACAGGCTTTGCGCCCATCAAGGCCATCATTGAACAGATGCACGCGGCATGGCAGAACAAGGGCGTCGTGCGCCCGGCCCTGCTCTACTGGGGCGGGCGCAGGCCACACGACCTGTACCTGCACCGCTGGTGCGAAACCATGGCCGCGCTGATGCCGCACTTGCGCTACGTGCCCGTCGTCTCAGACGCCTTGCCCGAAGACGCCTGGGCCGGCCGCAGGGGCTTTGTGCACCGTGCGGTGATGCAAGACCTGCCCGACCTCAGCGGCCATCAGGTGTACGCCTGCGGTGCCCCCATCGTGGTGGATTCCGCGCAGCGCGACTTTGTTGATCTGTGCGGTTTGCCAGTGGATGAATTTTTTGCTGACGCGTTCACGTCCGAGGCCGACAAACACGGCGGCTGACGCGTTACCGGTCAGCGGCTAAAACCCACTTCGCGCTGACTGCGCATGGCCAAGACAAAGGCTGTGTCAATGGCCGCCACATATCGGTACAACACCACGTAGCCTCGTGAGCCTTTGCCAATCACCAGCTCGCGTTTTTGGCCGCGCACTTTGCGGCCAATGAGAGGGCTGTGGACCAGCACGTCGAGCGCCTGAACGATCTCGGCGACGCGCTCGCCAGCGTTGTCGACTTCGTGCTTCAACAAGTGGTCAAGAAAACGATCGAGGTCGTCGAAGACCTCGGGCGCCAGTTCGATGCGCGTCACGGAACAGAAGGCCAGAAGTCCAGCAGGCGATGTTTCTAACCAGTCACCTTACGCGAAGCAGGTTTGCGCACCGGCTTGCCCTGAGCGCGCGCCGCCAAGTAGGCTTTGGCGTCATCCCAACCCACGGTCTTGCCCGTGGCCATCAGCTTGGTCCACCGCGCATCGGCCACGCGGTGAAAGTCGTCATCCAATTCCGCTTGTTCCACCGTGCGCTCGATGGCGTCCAAGATGAACGCGTGGGCCGTGGTGCCAAAACGCTCAGCGGCGCTGGCCACGCGAGATTTCAAATCGT
>JAYVRO010000568.1:0-3039 GCA_043776165.1 Rubrivivax sp.
GCCCAGCTGGTGCTTTGCAGCGCGGCACAGAGGAGCAACGCACGGAGGATGAATTTCATGGGTTCCTTTGCGGGGCCACAGCAGCCCCAGCGCCGCGCCCTTATGCCATCAACTGGCGCCCTTCAAGCGCCCTTCACGCGGCCTGCAAGGCGCGAATGCGGTCCTCAAGGGGCGGGTGGCTGGAGAACAGCGCCATCAGCCCGCTGGGGCGCGAGCTGATGCCCATGGCGGCCACGCTCTTGGGCAACTCGCCGGGGTCCAGGCCACCCAGGCGGGCCAGGGCGTTGATCATGGGTTGCTTGCGGCCCATCAGCTCGGCGGCACCGGCGTCAGCGCGGTACTCGCGGTGGCGCGAAAAAGTGGCCACCACGATGGCGGCGAGCACACCCAGCACGATATCGAGCACGATGGTGGTGATGTAGTAGCCCATGCCCACGCCATCGCGGTCGTTGCGCAGCACCACCTTGTCGACAAAGTAGCCAACCACGCGCGACAAGAACACCACGAAGGTGTTCATGACACCCTGAATCAGCGTCATGGTCACCATGTCGCCATTGGCCACGTGTGAGACCTCGTGCGCGATGACGGCTTCGACTTCTTCGCGTGTCATGCTCTGCAGCAGGCCCGTGGACACCGCAACGAGGGCCGAGTTGCGAAAGGCGCCCGTGGCAAATGCGTTGGGCTCGCCCTCGTAAATGGCCACCTCGGGCATCTTCAAATTGGCCTTTTGCGCAAAACCCTGCACGGCGCCCACGATCCAACGGTGCGTCGGGTCGTTTGAATCGTTAATGACTTGAGCACTCGTGCTCCATTTGGCCACGGGCTTGCTGATGAGCAAGGAGATGATGGCGCCACCAAAGCCCATCACTGCGGCAAAACCCAGCAATTGGCCGAGGTTCAAGCCCCCCGCGCCGATGAAGCGGTTAACGCCGAGCAAGCTGGCGGCAATGCCCAAGACCAACATCACGGCCAGGTTGGTCACGATGAACAACAGAACACGTTTCATGGCGTGGTGGGCCGCTTTCGCGGCAGTGGTTGCAAACAGGAGCGGATATTAGGGCGTGGCGCCAAGCTTTCAAGTCTTGCGTTGGGGCGCCGGGCGAAACACCTGGGCGTCGGCATAAAAGCGGGGGTCTTCGTTGTCGGCGCACCAGCCCGGCACCCCCATCACCGGCAAAGGCAAAAAGGGCTTATTGCGCCAGTCGTGCTCGGTGAGCAGCGCTGCCTCGCCCAGCACCACATGCGCAGTCAAGCCTTTGCGCGGTGCCACGCTCAGTTGCTCCAGCAGCGCGTGGCCAATGATCGTCAATTCGGCGTTTCGCCACAGCGCGCGCTGTGTGACGAAGAGCCCGATCCAGTCGCGAGCGCGCAGGGCGTCAACCAGCGGCGCCGGTGCGTGCAGCACGGCGCCAAATTCGTCGAAAAGTGTCAGCGCATCGCGCAGCAGCCCCCGTGTGCTGTTGATGCCGTCGCTCGTTATGGCCTGGGCTTGCAGCCCATTGAGACGCGCTTTCAGCAAGGGATGCGCGTGCCAGATCAGGCCATTAAAAAGGTCGTGCAAATTGTCGCGCGTGGGCACCTGCCCCGTGCGCGCAATGTACGCTTCATAGGGTTCGCCCGCAGGTGCCACGACCTGTTCAACGAACAGGCGCGGCGATAGCGCCAGGTTCAAGGCCGCAGCCACCAGCATGCCGCCATTCCTGCGCTGCAAAACCTCTTCGCCCAGCCCGCGCAGCGGCGCCAGCCAGGGCGCGGACCAATCCACCTTCACGGGCGGCGTCAGCCCTGCGGCGCTTGGCGCGCACGCACATGGGTGGGCTTGTCGGCGGGCCGCAGCTCGAACCACGCGGTGTGTTGGTCGAAGAGCTTGCGTGAGGTGCTGCGCTTGCTCAGCAGATGCTCTTTGCGCAGCGCCTCTGAGGCCTTGGAAAGCTCGATGGCGGTATGCGCCAGTTGTGGCAGCACACGGAAAATGTCAGCCACCAGAGCGGGCATGGGGATCGGTGTCGGCGCGGGCATTGGCGCTGGCAAGGGTTTTTGCGCACCGACTTTGACTGATTTCGTCACAGCAGTTTTTGCGCGCGACTTTTTGGCCGCGGGCTTTTTCGCGGGCGCGGCCGGGGCGGGTTCGGCCTTGACCGCTGCTCGCTTGGCGGGGGCACGGGTGGCCCGTGCCTTGGGTGCTGCTGCGTGATGCGCAAACTCATCAAAGCTGTCGTAAATGCCTGGCGTCTCGCTGCTTGTTTTGCCCGCCTGGCCCACGCCGCGCACGCGGCAGCCCTTTTCGCGCAGGCGGCTGACGAGTGGCGCAAAGTCGGAGTCAGAAGATGCAATCACCACCACGTCGGGGCGCTCGGCCAGCACCAGGTCCAAGGCATCAACGGCCAATGCAATGTCGGTGGAGTTTTTGCCCGCCGACAAATTCACCATCGGTTTGATGAGCAGGCGTTTGAACACGTCCTGGTGTTTGACGGCGCTCTCGGCCGTGCAATAGGCGCGGCGCACATGAAGCGCACCGTGGTCATTCAAGAGCAAAGCAATGGCTTGCTCCATCACGTCGACCGACACGTTGTCGGCGTCGATGAGCAGCATCACGCGCTCGGCACTCATGGTTTTGGGCTCACGTCAATTTCCAGTTCAAAGTTTCGCCGGCACGCAAAGGTTTGATCTCGGCGTCGCCAAAAGGCAAAGTGTTGGGCAATATGAAAGCTTGGCGACGCAATGTCACTTGCTCGGTGTTGCGTGGCAAGCCATAAAAATCTGCACCATTGAAGCTGGCAAAGGCTTCCAGTTTGTCCAGGGCGCCAGCCGATTCAAAAGCTTCGGCATAGAGTTCTAGCGCAGCAGGCGCCGTGAAACAGCCTGCACCGCAAACGGATTGTTCTTTGAGCGCAGCGGCATGCGGCGCGCTGTCGGTGCCCAAAAAGAATTGGGCGCTGCCCGAGGTTGCTGCAGCGAGCAGGGCCTGCCGATGGACTTCGCGCTTGAGCACCGGCAGACAGTAGTAATGCGGCCTCAATCCACCCATGAACAAGGCAT
>JAYVRO010000569.1:0-10297 GCA_043776165.1 Rubrivivax sp.
CAAATGCTCGCGATGCCGATGGGCATCGCTGTGCTTTGCGCCTTGCATCGCATCCCGCATCCGACGGCCAAATGCTCAAGTTATCCCCGAACGAGCCCTTAGATCGTCACGCCGCCGTCCACCACGATGCTCTGGCCGGTGACAAACGAGCCCGCTTGCGACGCCAGAAAAATGGCGGCGCCGGCAATTTCATCGGGCTCGCCAATGCGGCGCAGCGGCGTGGTGGCGTTGCGGTTCTCGAGCATGGCTGCGTCTTCCCACAGCGCACGTGCAAAGTCGGTCTTGATGAGGCCCGGTGCTATGCAGTTGACGCGCACATTGCGCGGCCCAAATTCAACGGCCAGGTTGCGCGCCAATTGCATGTCGGCGGCCTTGCTGATGGCGTAGGCGCCGATGACACCCGTGCCGCGCAAACCACCAATTGACGAGACGATGATGATCGAGCCGCTTTGACGCGCCAGCATCTGCGGCGCCACAAACCCGATGAGCCAGTGATTGGCCACGATGTTGTTGTCCAACACCTTGCGAAACTGGTCGTCACTGATGCCTGCTTGCGGACCGTAGTACGGGTTGGACGCCGCATTGCACACCAAGATATCGATGGGCCCAAGTTGTGCTGTAGCCTGGTCCGCAAGCCGTTTCAAATCTTCTTTGGATGAAATGTTAGCCGGGATCACCAGCGCTGTTCCCGCGCCATATTTGGCGTTGATGGCATCGGCAACTTCGACGCAGGCGGCTGCCTTGCGCGAGCTGATGACGACCTTGGCACCATGCTCGGCCATGCGCTCGGCGATGGCGCGGCCAATGCCACGAGATGAGCCTGTGATGACCGCAACTTTGCCGATCAGCGAAAACAATGACATGGTCTGACTCCTGTTTGCTTCATGGGGCGGGGTGACGAGCGCGACCTTATCCGCAGAGCGTTTTTCGGCTCACATCGTGGCTCACACCGTGGCGGCGCGCTCGGGTTGAACATACCATGGCACATGTCACAACATCGCGTCGCCAGCGCGACAATGCCACCATGAAGCTGCTCACCAAATTCAATCTCATCTATGTCTCGGTGATGGCCATTGGCGTCGCTGCCTGCACCCTCATTTCGCAGAACATCTTGCGCGACAACGCGCGGGTCGAGGTGCTCGACACGGCGCGGCAACTGATGGACAAGGCCAACGCCGTGCGCAATTACACCTCGACCCAAATCACGCCGCTTTTGGCGACGCAGTTGGAGTCGGAATTTGTGCCGCAATCGGTGCCCAGCTACTCGGCCACCGAGGTCTTGGCCAGTCTCCAGACCAAACACCCGAACTACTTCTACAAAGAGGCCACGCTCAACCCGACCAACCCGCGGGACCGCGCCATGGGGTGGGAAGGCGACGTGGTGAATCAGTTTCGCAACGGGTCCGGCAGCCTGGAAGTGGTCGGCGAGCGCGACACACCCACCGGGCGCTCGCTCTTCGTGGCGCGGCCGATTCGTATCACCAACGGCGCTTGTTTGCAGTGCCACAGCAGCGTGGAGGCGGCCCCCAAGACCATGGTCGCCAAATACGGGCCAGCCAATGGTTTTGGATGGCAACTCAATGAGGTGATCGGTGCGCAAATCGTGTCGGTGCCGCTGCAAGTGGCGCTCGCCCGCGCTGACCGCTCAATGACGGTCTTTGTCGCCTCCTTGGTGGGCATCTTCGTGGCGCTCGGCGGGGTGCTCAATCTCACTGTCTGGCTGGTGGTGGTGCGGCCCATTCAGCGCCTGTCGGTGCTGGCCATCAGCGTCAGCCAGGGTGATTTGAATGCTGCCGAATTCAGCACGGGCAGCCGCGACGAGATCGGCAGCCTGGCCGAGGCGTTTGCGCGCATGCGCGCCAGCGTGACGCAGGCCATCAAGATGCTGGACTCATGAAGCACCCGACGCGCCTGGGCAAGTACGCCATCACAGGCGTGCTGGGTGAGGGCGCGATGGGTGTCGTCTACAAGGGGTTTGATCCAGACATTCGCCGCATCGTTGCACTCAAAACGGTGCGCACCCCGCCCGATGACGAGACCGAGTCCGACGGCATGGCGGCACAGCGCTTTGTCAACGAAGCGCGGGCCGCCGGTCGTTTGTCGCACCCCGGCATCGTGGCGGTGTACGAGTTTGGTGAGGACCAGGGCGTCAAGTTCATCGCCATGGAGTACGTTGAAGGCCAGTCCCTGTCGCGCTACTTGCGCAGCGGCGTGCGCTTCACCGACAACGACATCCCGGGCATCATGAGTCAACTGCTTGACGCCATCGACCATGCGCATCAGCAAGGCGTGTGGCACCGGGACATCAAACCGGCCAACGTCATCATGACGCGGGCCGGTCGCCTCAAGGTGGCTGACTTTGGTATCGCACGCATCGACGGCAGCGCTTTGACGCAAGTCGCGACGCAGATTGGCACACCGAGTCACATGGCACCCGAGCAGTTTCTCGGTCGAGGCATCGACCACCGCGTCGACATCTATGCCGCTGGCGTTGTGCTCTACGCGTTGCTCACCGGGCGCGTGCCCTTCAGCGGCACGCCCGAGGCTTTGATGTACCAGGTGGTCAATGAATCAGTCAGGCCGCCGTCGCAACTGGGTGGCGAGCCGAGACCGGTCTTTTATGACGCCCTCGTCAGCATCGCGCTGGCCAAAGACCCTGGCGCGCGGTTTGCCAGCGCCGCACTGTTCAAACAGGCCCTGGTGCGCGCAGTGAGCGAGCCCATCGACGAATCGGCCTGGGAAAAGACCGTGATCAGCGTGCCCATGAAGCCCGCAGCGGTGGCGTCGCCGGCGTCGAGCTCATCAGTCTCATCAACGCACTGGGACCGTGACACCTTGTCCAAGGCAGAGTCCTCACTGGCCCGATTTGTGGGGCCCATCGCCGGCATTTTGGTGCGCCGTGCGGCCCGTGACTGTACGGACCCGACAGCGCTTTACAGCGCCCTCGCAGCGCAAATTGACAGCGCCGCGGACCGCGCCAGTTTTCTTCGCCAGAGCGACCCGGCGGCGAACCGTCACCTGACGCCTCCACGTGTCGCGCCTGTCTTGGCAGAGTCCAGCGGTGCAGCTGCGGGCTCAAGCGACACCCGACCGCTGAGCGCCGAGATGATCACAAAGGCAACTCAACTATTGGCGCAACACCTGGGCCCCATTGCTGGCGTGATGGTCAAACGTGCCGCCGTCCCAGGCGCCACGAGGGGGGGCTTCTTTCGAGCCATCACGGCGGCCATCGACGACCCCACGCGGCGCTCGCAATTGCTGCAAGCACTGGAAAAACTCAGCTGACAAGCTCAGTCTGGGTTGTGGCTGGGCCGGTGGGTAATCAAAAAGGCATCGGATCGTTCATCGCTTGGAGATGCCGCTGTTTTGCTTGGCACCGACACCATGGTCAAACTGGTGTCCTGGTCCGTGACGCCCGCTTCTGGACCCAACAGTTCCAGCGACAACACATGACCAACGCGGACCCGACTGCCCACGCTCACGGGCACCGAATGGCCGCGCTCGACGGTGCGGCCATCCACTGAAGTCGCGCTGTCTGAAAGTGCGTGCAGGTGCATTTCAGTGCGGCTGCGGCGCAGTTCGAAGTGCCAGCGGCTGATGTGGCGCTGCATGTTGGGGTCAGGGTGGTTGAGCGCGACGTCGTTGGCATGCACACCGTTGTGTTGCAGCACGCGCCCGAAAGAGACGCTCTCTTGCAGCGGCAGATCGATGACCTCGCCGGTTTCGTGAATGAGCACGCTGACGGGCAGTTCAGACCTGCCACGCAAGTCCAGCTCAAAGAGCTCCACCGGCCGGGCGAATCCGTTGAGCTGAGCGGCACCCAGGCTGCGGCACTTGAGTCTGTCGCCACCGCCCAACTCGCGGTAGACGGCGCGTGTGATGCGCGCCTGCCCGGCCAGTGCCGTGGCCGCCACTCGCGCGCACATGTTCACGGCGTCGCCGCTCACGGCCACGCCGTCGCTCAACACGACGCCCCAGTGAACGCCCATGCGCACAGCCAGTTGTTGTTCGCGTGCACGCGTGGCATTGGCGCTGGCCAAGGCTGCTTCAAACTCGGCAAGTGCCTCCAGCGCCAGGGCCACTGATGGGAACACCAGAAAGGCACCGTCGCCAGCGGTATCGACGATGCGTCCGCCGTGCGGCACCACAGCCGTGAGGAGCAAGTCCACATGCAACTGCTGCAACTGGCGCCCGGCCGCGTCACCAAATTGTGCGAAGTACGCAGTAGAACCAACGATGTCGGTGAAGACCAAGGCCAAAGTGCATTCAAACCGCCGCGCCAGCTCTTGCTGCAATTGGCTCTGCAGCCGAATGATGTCGGTCATCGACAGCGTACTGAGTTCAATCATGGCGTGTCAGTGGATGAGTCTGGGCGTGAGTCATCGTGTGAGTCAGCGTGTGGATTTGCCAGCTTCAAGAAAAGCCTTCGTGTCATCTCGATCCTGCAATTGTTGACTCCAGCGATTGAGCACTTTGGCGATACGCTCTGGCGCCACACCGAGCTGCACCATGGCCACACCGCCGTTGACGGACTCGCTGTACTCGGCTATCAGTCCATCGCGCAAAACAAAGCGGCTGATGCCATCAATGACCACGGACCGGCCCGCAAAGTCAGGCAGCTTGGAAGTGAAGCTGGAGAGTGAACGCGCGTAGCCCAAATTGCCATTGCACACCGGGTCGAACATCTGCCAACGGTAGTCGGGCCCAGCGTCGCGGTGGAACAAATTGGTGAGCATGTGAGCAACGCTGTCGCGACCGGCGTGGTCACCGTAGATGTAATCGCGGTAAACGCCGTCAGCCGTGAAGCAAGCCGCAAATTCTGTGCCGTTGCCGGCTTCAGCGGCGCCGCAAAAGCGCTGCAACAGGGTCTTGAAATCTTCTGCGGTCATGGTGTTTCTTTCTTCAGTCTACGTGGCGCGTGTCAAAAGCCAGGAGCTGACACTCAAAAATCAAAAGTCAGACACCAAAAAATGGCGCACGCTTTTCAAGATTGGCGCGTACCGCCTCGGTTTGTTGCGAACTGCCAATGAGCGCTGCTTGCTCAACCGACTCCGCCATCAAAAGCGCCGCAGCCGAATCGTCTTCATCGCACCCAGCCAGATTGAGCAACCGCTTGGCCGCTCGGATGGCGTTGGGGCTGCGCAGCGCAATGATGTTGGCCAGTTCGCGGGCGGCTTGCAGGGGGTCGTCGCAGATGCGCGTCGCCAAACCTAAGGCAACGGCTTCTTCAGCACCCACCACGCGCGCAGAGTAGATGAGTTCGCGGGCATGGTCGTCGCGCACCATGCCGCGCATCAGCACCATGCCCCCCATGTCGGGCACGAGGCCCCACTTGGCCTCCATCACGCTCATGCGCGTGCCTGGTGCCAGAAGGCGCACATCAGCGCCCAGGGCCAATTGCAGGCCACCACCAAATGCCACGCCGTGCACGGCGGCAATCACAGGCACCGCCAAAGTGCGCCATCCCATGGCGACAAACTGCGGGTTGTTGGCCGGACCCTGCGTACGCGGCAACAAGCGGTCTTGCGCGCTGGCAGTGCCTTCGGATGTTTGCGCCATGCCCGCAAACCGCCCGGTGTCGAGCCCCGCGCAAAAGGCCTTGCCTTCGCCGTGCAGCACCACGGCACGCAAGCCTTGTGTGGCTTGAAGTTGTTGAATGGCTTGCACCAGCGCGGCAAACATGGCGGCGTCCAGCGCGTTCATCTTGTCACCCCGGATGAGAGCGACTTCGGCAACGCCAAGTTGATTGGTGGTGATACGGATGCGGTCTTGCATGGTGTCTCTTTTAAGTGATGTCATGGGTTAACTTGAAGATGCACACGCCCACCCAGCAACTTCACGGGGAAGCAACGCAGCGCGTCGGCAGCGGGCGCGCAAGTCGGTGCACCGCTGCGCAAGTCAAAGCGCCCTTGGTGCAAGGGGCATTCGATCTCGTGGCCATCAACAAAACCCTCGCACAGACGCGCGTGGCCATGGGTACACAGGTTGTCGGTGGCAAAAACCTCATGGCCCACGCGAAAGAGGGCGATGTCCAGGCCCGCCACGATGGCGCTGGCGCCCGCACCTTCCCATACATCGTCAAGCGCGGCAGCGTCGATCCAGTTGTCGTCCATGGCGTTCTCGTCAGATGGGGTAGATGATGGAGTTGGGAATCATCTCGCTGTCGTACACGCACAGTCGACTCTTGAAGCGCAAGCCACTGGCTGTGCGTTGCACCACGTCCAGATAACGTCCAACGTTAAAGACGGTGCTCAGCTGCGAGAGTTTGGTGCGAAATACGGCGTAGTTGGCTTCACTTTCGATGGTGTCGCCATCAACCTTCAGCACACGGGGTAAGCCCACCACGTGGCGCTGGTAGTACGGGTCGTGGAACAGGGTTTCGCGGATGGCGTAAGCGCGATCTTGCAGCATGCCTTTGCTCTCAAAAGCGAGGGTGGCCAGAGGCAAGCCTCGTTCGTGGTTTTCGCGCGGCACCAGGCGGTAAGTGCAGTCGTCGGTGAAGAAGTTGCACCAGCCCTCCCAATCGCCCGCGTCCACTGTGCTGGCGTAGTCGGCATAGAGCTGCGTCAGGACGAAAAACTCGCTGGGGGTGATGGCGGAGGTGGCGCCCACGTCATGCCTCCATCACGCTGCGCCAATATTCGTACATGCCGCGTATGAGCGTCTCGGTCACCATGTGGTCGGTGTCGCCCACCTCGCGACCGCCCAGTTCCACCAGCGCGTCGCCACCCGGTTTGCTCGCAAAAGCCTGCTGCGACATCTCGATCACTTCACCATCGTCGGCCGACACAAAGCCCGCCGGGCCAAAGAGATTGGCTTGACGCAGGCGACGTTGTGTCATCTCAGGTGAATCGTTAGCGAAACCAAAATGCGTCCATTCAAAGTTGAAGTGACCATGACCATCGGGCTGGATATGCCGCATGGACACGCTGTTGACTTGCTGCTGGATCACCAGGCTGGGAAAGAGCGTGGTCATCACGGCCGTCGGCCCATTCCACCAGGGCTCGGGCACGATGTCCAAGAAGCGCGCGTCCTTGAGTTGCAGGTTGGCTTTGAAGCTGGCCACCTGCGTCAGCGCACCGGCTTCACCCATGGCGCCGCGTGTTGAAATCATGGCCGCGTGGCGGTGTTTGGCGTCCATCACGAGTTGACTGCGGTTGTCCGCGCGCCACAGACCAAAGGTCACAAACCAGGTGTGCAACAAGCCCGGGTGGTAGGGATCTTTGATGTTCTCCTGCATCAGCTTCCAGTTGCCCGGAATGCGCTGGCGGTTGTAGCCTAAGAGCGCGAGTTCGCGGCCATCAAAGAGGCGGTCAAACCAGTGCAGCACACTCGGTCCGACAAAGTCCTCGAAGGGTTCGATGTTGTGGTCAAACGATGCAAACACCACACCACCACGGCGCGCCACCTTCAGTTTCGTCAAGCCATGTTCAGCGTTGTTGAAGTCCGCCGGCATGCCACCTTGCAGTTGGCCGTCTTGGCGCACCCCGCGACGCATGGGGACACCTTGCAAGTCACCTTTGAGCGAGTAGTTCCATTGGTGGTAGGGGCATGTGAAGTCCTTCTTGTTGCCGTGGCGTTCGCGACAAAAAGCCATGCCGCGGTGCGCGCACAGGTTCTCGAAGACGTTGATGGTGCCATCGCCGTCACGCACCATCAGCACCGAGCGTTCGCCCACCACGGTGCGCTTGAAGTCACCGGCGTGCGGCACTTCGGCCTCCAGGCCCACGTAACACCAGTGCTGCTTGTAAAAGAAGCGCTCCAGCTCGGTTTGGTGTAACGCAGGGCTGGTGTAAGCGCCAAACGGCACGCGGTGGGTGCCGGGGCTGGGCCAGGCCAGTGCGGCGGTGGTTGGGGGCATGGCGGGGCTGTTGAGCATCGTGACAAGCCCCAAGCTTACCGTTGCCCAGGGCCAGGCTGGCTGGCTAGGCTGACGAGCTGGCCTGACGGGCCCGGTTGACTCGTGGGCATACTCGCAAGCTTGGGCGCGTTCATGCGCGCAGGCAGGGGTGAGCATGGCAACAGAAAGTGTCGATGTTTTGATCGTGGGCGCCGGCCTCAGTGGCATTGGCGCCGCGTGTCATCTCAAGCGCTTGTGCCCTGATAAACGTTTCGCGATTCTCGAAGCGCGAGCGGCGCTGGGCGGCACGTGGGACTTGTTTCGCTACCCGGGCATCCGCTCTGATTCCGACATGTACACCTTGGGCTACTCGTTTCGCCCCTGGAAAGGCGCCAAAGCCATTGCCGACGGGCCGTCGATCCTGGCCTATCTGCAAGAAACAGCGCGTGAAGAAGACGTCGAGCGCCACATCCGCTTTGGCCATCGTGTGTCGGCCGCCGCTTGGTCCAGCGAACAAGCACTGTGGACGGTGCAGATAACCCGCGACGACGGTACAACGTTTGAGATGAGCTGCAACTTTTTGTTGATGTGCAGCGGCTACTACAACTACGAAGCACCCTACACGCCCGAGTTTGCTGGGCTTGACAGTTTTACCGGCCAGGTCGTGCACCCGCAGTTGTGGACCGAGCAAGTGGCCGTGGCGGGCAAACGCGTGGTGGTGATTGGCAGCGGCGCCACAGCGGTGACCTTGGTGCCCGAGCTGGCCAAACAAGCCGCGCACGTGACCATGTTGCAGCGCTCACCCACTTACATGGTGTCGCGCCCATCAGTGGACCGCATCGCGATGGGTTTGCGCAAGCTGGTGGGCAACCGTGCTTCGTATGCGCTCACACGCTGGAAGAACCTGCTCTACGGCATGTACGTTTTTAAGATGTGCCGCAGCCGACCGCAGTTGGTGAAGAACAAGCTCATTGGTTTGTTGACTCAACAAGTAGGGGCTGCGGTGGACGTGGCCAAGCATTTCACACCGCACTACAACCCCTGGGATCAGCGGCTGTGCCTGGTTCCTGATGGCGATTTTTTCAACGCTCTGAAGGCGGGCACCGTGTCCATCGCCACCGACCGCATCCAGCGCTTCACGCCCACGGGTTTGCTGCTGGAAAGTGGCACCGAGTTGCCCGCCGATCTGGTGGTTACCGCCACCGGTTTGCAGTTGCGCATGACCGGTGGGCTGGCACTGAGGGTGGATGGCCGCAACATCGAGTCATCTCAATTGGTGAGTTACAAGGGTTTGATGTTTGGCGGCTTGCCCAATCTGGCGTCGGTCTTTGGCTACACCAATGCGTCATGGACCTTGAAGGCAGATTTGTCCAGTGCTTTTGTCTGCCGCTTGCTCAACCACATGCAGGCCAAGAACGTCCGCCAGTGCACGCCTACTTTGGACGATGCATCGATGCCATTGGCGCCCTGGGTTGATTTTTCTTCGGGCTACTTCCAGCGTGTGATCGATCAATTGCCCAAACAAGGCAGCAAGAAACCCTGGAAACTGAACCAGAACTACATCACCGATTTGATGACGCTGCGCTATGGCGCGGTGGATGACGGTGTGATGCGGTTCAGCCATCGAGGTGGCCATGTTTGACCAACGCCAGGTTGTGATCCTGAGCCCTGAAGCCGCTGCCGCCTTGCTGCGGCGCAAACGCATCAAAGCGCTAGGTCAGGTGCTGGCCAGCGCGCTCTTCGCGCTGGGGGCGTTGTGGTTGCTGGTGAACGCCAGCAACGACAAAGAGCGCTGGATGGGGGGCGGCTGGTTGCTGTTTTGCGTCGCCTGTCTGGCCATTACTTGGCGCGACTGGCGCGGCCTGTGCGCAGCGTCACCGAAGGTTTGAGCCGCCGTGACGCTGGTCTTGGACAAGCTGAGCCTGGCCCTGTCGGGACGCACCCTGGTTGCGCCTTTCAGTGCCACGGTCGCGCCGGGCCAGGTCTTGGTGCTGATGGGTGACAGTGGCTCAGGCAAAAGCTCGTTGTTGTCCTATGTGGCGGGCTTGTTGGAGGCGCCGCTCAGTGCCACAGGCCAGGTGCTGCTGGGTGGGCGCGACATCACCCCATTGCCTACCGAACAACGTCAGGTGGGCTTGCTGTTTCAAGACGACTTGCTTTTCCCCCATATGAGCGTTCTGGACAACTTGCTCTTTGCACTGCCGGGCCGCAAGAACACAGCGCGAATGGATCGTGTGGCCGTGGCCGCTGCGGCACTGGCGCGCGCTGGTTTGGCTGGTTTTGAAGCGCGTTTGCCGGGCAGTCTGTCCGGTGGACAAAGGGCGCGGGTCTCTTTGCTGCGCGCCCTGTTGGCCGGACCACGTGCGCTCTTGCTGGACGAGCCCTTTGGCAAACTGGATGCTCAACTGCGTGAACACATGCGCCAGTTTGTGTGGGCCGAATTGCGCCAGCAAGGTG
>JAYVRO010000570.1:0-10293 GCA_043776165.1 Rubrivivax sp.
CTTTCACACGCCGCAAAGGCACGCCGCGCACGTCCGCGTTGCGTGGATTGTTAACCGTGAAGTCGTACCACAGCACCGCGCCGCCGGGGCGCAGCCAGCGCCACATGGTGGAGGCCAGTTGCTGCTGAAACGCGTCGTCCAGGAGGGACGAAAAAACGGTGGACTGCATGACGATGTCTTGGCTGCCATCGGCGATGTCGGCTTGTGTTGCATCGCCCAACAGCAATGCTGTCGCCAAGGGCAAAACGGCCCGCGCTTGCGCATGGCGCTCGGCCAGCAGCTCGATGCCGCAAAGCTTGTCGGGGGCAAAACCCAGGCGCAACAACTCAAGCAAGTTGCCACCGCTGCCGCAGCCGACTTCGGTCAGGCGCAGCCCGCTCACGTCGCTGATGCCGTGCACAGCCAACAAGCCCAGCAAGGCGCGCTGGCGCTCTTGCAAGGTCTGCCAGACATCGGGCAGTAAAGGGCTGTAGCGGTCGCCAAGGGGGCGGCGCGCGTAGCGCTCGGCCACGGCCTGCGGCTCCGTGTCCACGCTCATCGCAAGGCGTCCAAAAAACGTTGCGCCAGCACGGGGTAGGTGTGGTGAGCCAAGACAAATTCGCGGCCACGTTCACCCATCTCCAAACGCTGCGCAGGGCTGAGCGCGGCCAGTTGCTGCAAGCCCGTGACCACCGCTGGCACCGACTCGGGCATGACTGTCAAACCGCAACCGCTTTCCATCACAGGGTCATTGCCTGCCTGCACCGCGTGCAGCACGGCGCAGCGCGCCATCATGTAGTCCATCAGCTTGTTGGGTGCGATGCCAAAACGGTAGATCGGTACACGCTGCCAGCCGATGTAGGCCACGTCAATGGCGCGCAAGAAGGCGGGTATTTGCGCTTTGGTGATGGGTGGCATAAAGCTCACCTTTGTCAGGCCTTCGCGCTGTGCGCGCGCCAGCAAGCGCGCACGTTCATGGCCATCACCAACGAGCACAAAGTGAAAGTGCTGGTCTTGCATCGTGCGCGCAGCGTCGAGCAAGTTGTCCAACGCGTTGGGCATGCCCATGGAGCCCGCATAGCCCACCACCACGTGCCCAGCTTTGCGTGCGGTTTGCAGCACGGCAGCGAGGTCGTCACGCAAGGTTTCGCCGGTGCCTGACCATTCGTCCAAGGTGATGCCGTTGGGAACGATGTGCAGTTTGGACAAGACCAGACCCCGCGAGGCCATGTGTTCGCGGACCTTGGGCAACATCGACACCACCACATCGGCGCTGCGGTAAGCGGTGTCTTCGGCGGTTTGGCACAGCAGCATCAAGGGGTGCCAAGGCGACAGGCCATTGATCTCGATTGGCGACAGCGGCCACAGGTCGTGCACTTCAAACACCAGCTTGGCACGGGCCTGGCGCGCTAGCCGCCGGGCCACCCAGATGTCCAGCGGATAGGTGCTGGACGCGATCACCACGTCGGGCTTGAACTCGCGCACCAGGCGCGCGGTGTCGGCCCACACGGCCCACAAGAAGGCCGCCACGTTGCGCGCGCGGCCGAGGCCATTGCCACGGTAGCGCGGCGTGTCGTAGAAGCGATAGTCGATGCCGTCAATGCACTGGTCGCCCGCGGTCGGCTGTGTGCTTCGTACATGGCTGAAACTGGCCGCCAACATCTGCACCCGGTGCCCCGCCCGCACCCACTCGCGCGCCAGGTAGTAGGGCCGGTACTCCATGCCCAGGCCGGGGCTGCCCGCGTAGTGATTGAGGTAGACGATGTTCATCGCAGTGTCAGCCCAGCGCCGTCAGGCGGCGCTCGCTGTCGTCTCACTCAGGCGCTTCACAAAAGCCTGCACGCTCGGCGCGAAGAGCGCATGCGCTTGCACCCAGGTGCGGTTGACTGACGCGATGTCGCGCGCCTTGTCGGCTAACGCTATTAACTGTTGAGGTAAGACAGACGCATCAGCTGCCACGATGCCGCCGTTCACACCGTCGCGCACCAGTTCGCGGTTGGCGGGCAAGTCAGAGAGCAGCGGAATGCAGCCCTGCGCCATGGCTTCTATGACCGAGACAGCGACTGAATCGCTGCTGGGCAGACTCAAGTACCACTGGGCTTGGGCGTAGTGAACGGCCTGTGTGGTGGCGTCCAGGCGGCCTACAAACTGCACTTGTCTGGCCAGCCCGCGTGCCGCCACTTGCGCTTGCAGTGCACCCAGCAACGAGCCGTCATTGGCGACCACCAAACGAGCGTCAGGCCAAACCTTGACCACCTGCGCGAAGACATCGATCACGCGCTCTGGCGCGTAGATCGGCTCCAGCCCTCGGTTGGTGAAAAAAAGCCGCGGTGACTTGGGGGCTGATGCTGCAGGCATGGCTTCGAGCCCAAAAGGGAAGACCATCACCTCGCGCGCACCCATCGCGCGCATGTGTTGCGCCATGACCTGTGAATCGCTGGTGGTGAGCGCACAGTGGCGCAGCACGCGGCTAGTCAGCCAGCGCATCAGGGGGCTGTGCTGGGGGGTGACGAGAATGTCGCTTCCCCAGGCCGAGCCCACCAGTCGGCCGCGCACGCCCAGCATGGTTTGCGCCAACCAAGCCAAGGTGCCATGGGAGGTCAGATAGTGGGCGTGCAACAAAGGCGCGTTCACCTCACGCAGCCAGCTTGCCAGGCGCGGCAAGTGGCGCAGCACGGCCAAGTTGCCGCCCGCCGCATGGGGCCGCGTGTTCATCGCCAGGCGTCGCGCGGCTGGCACCAAGGCATCAAAACCGGGCGCGAAACCACGGCTGGACGCGGCCCAGAGTTCAATGCCGGGCAGGGGCGCCAGCGCGCGAGCCCACTTCAGAAGGTGGGGACTGTCGCCATCACCGATGAGCACGTAACGCATGCGCAAGTCAGGCTCCGGGGGCAGCGCTGGCGCGCTCAAGCGCCACCGCGTCGATTGAGAGTGCCACCCGATCTTGGGGATGGGCGAGCAGCCACGCTGCGTCAATGTGGCGCGTATCGCCCACCACCACGGCCGGCTGGCCCGCCACGATGGCGAAGTCAGGAATTGCACCTTCGACATAACTGAATGCACGCACGATGACACCGCGCCCGATGTGGCAACCGGGCATGACCACACTGTGCGCGCCAATGAAGGTGTAGGCGCCGAGGTGTGTAGGCTGGCGAACGAAGCCGGGTGGCTCGGACGCGCCCCAATAGGCGCGCCCCGACATGCGTAAAGCGTGGTGGCTGGAATGTGTGAGCAAGGCGCAGTGTGTGGTGACCTGACAACCTTCACCAATGTGCAAGCCGCCAGCGGCGTCGAGCAAATTGAAGTGGCCGATGTAGACGTGGTCTTGGATGTCGAGTTGGGCCGGCGTGTCGACCACCGTGCTGCTGCTGATGCGCGTGTGGGGCAGATACAGGCCGTCGGCGCGACGCCAGCCGTAGAGCATGCGCGGCGCAAAAAGCCCACGCCACCAGCGATTGAACAGCTCGCGCAGGCCTTGAAGCACAAGCCGACGCATCGCCTTAACCTTTCACCTTGGCGAGCGTGACGCGCATGATGTCGCCCCAACCCAGCCAACGTGACAACAAGAGCGACGCGCGGTTGCGCCACTGCCAGCCGTCACCCGCCACACCTTCGCTGTGGATGGCCAGCACACGCAGCCCGGCGCGCTGCGCTGCAAGGGCGAGCGTGGCACGGCTGAACAGGCTCAGGTGCCAGGGTGGTGTCATGAGGTGCCAGTCTGCGCTCTTGCGTTGCGCGTAGGCGCTGCCCCAGTCGCCCGTGGTCAGCACGATGTGGCCTCCCGGGCGCAGCACGCGCGCGGCTTCAGTCAACAAGGGCACGGGATCGCTCACGTGTTCAATGACGTCCCACAGTGTGATGACATCAAAGTGCTCACCAGGCAATGCGGCTTCTTGCAAGGTGCCGGTGAACACGTTCAAACCCAACTCGCTGCGCGCGTAGTTCGACGACCAGGCCGACAACTCAACGCCCTGCACCTCGTAATGGGCTTGCGCTTCGGCAAGAAAAAAGCCAGCAGCGCAGCCCACATCAAGCCAACGCCCATGGCGCGCCACACGTGGGCTCAGATGGCGCAAGGCCCAGAGCTTGCGCCGGGCTTGGGCGCGGCGCGGCGCCTGTTCGCCCGTGTAGTCGGCAAACACGGCGTCGTGGCCGCCGGAGTAGTAGCTCTTGCCGTAGAGCTGCTGAAAGTCGATGCGCGCGGGGTCAGCGCCGACGTAGACCAAGCCGCACTGCGTGCAACGCAGCATGTCAAAGTCATTGCGGCTGAAAGCGAACTCGGGTGCAGGGCTGGCGCACACCGGGCAGGCACGGTGGTGCACCGCAGAGTTCACGGTGTGGTCGACAGCTGGGTCGACAGCGGGGAGACATGCGGGGAAACCTGCGAGAACACACCCGACTGCGCCGTCGCGCTGCGCAGCGCGGCCACCACGAGGTCTTGGTCGGTCGCGGTCAAATCGGCGCTCATGGGCAGGCTCATCACATTCGCGGCGGCCCAATCGCTTTGGGGGCAGCACTGCGGGCAGCACAGCTCGGCATAGGCGGGTTGACGATTCAGGCCCCTCGGGTAGTGCACAGCGGTGGGCACACCGTCCCGCTTCAGCGCTTCTTGCACCGCGCTGCGATCGTCAACCAAGACGGTGTACTGCGCCCATACTGAATTGCGATCATCTCGAACGGTCATTAAGCCAACACCGGGCACGTCGGCCAGCAGGGCGGCGTAACGCGCACCGATGGCGGCGCGGCGCTCCAACTCCCACTCAAAACGTTCCATCTTGGCCAGGACGACAGCGCATTGCAAGGTGTCCATGCGCCCCCCCACACCCACGCGGGTGTGCAAGTAGCGCGCGCTTTGGCCGTGTACGCGTATCTCGCGCGCAGCTTGCGCAAGGGCCGCGTCGTCAGTGAACAAAGCGCCGCCGTCGCCATAACAGCCCAATGGCTTGCTGGGGAAAAAACTCGTGGCGCCAAAGGTCGACAAAGCGCAAGAGCGTTGGCCTTGGTAAACCGCGCCAAAACTTTGTGCCGCGTCTTCAATCACCGCCAGGCCATGCTTGGCCGCGATGGCATTGATGCGCGCCATGTCAGCCACTTGTCCGTACAAGCTCACAGGCACGATGGCCTTGGTGCGGGGCGTGATCTTGGCTTCGATCAAGGCGGCGTCGATGTTGCAGGTGTCGCGCTCGATGTCTACAAACACCGGCTTGGCGCCCAGCAGCACGATGGTCTCGGCCGTGGCGGCAAAAGTGAAGGGTGTGGTGATGATGTCGTCGCCCGCGCCAATGCCCAACGCCATCATCGAGATGAGCAAAGCCTCGGTGCCACTGGCCACACTGATGCAATGCGGACTGCCGACAAAAGCGGCGAGCTGCTTTTCCATCTCAGCCACTTCGGGCCCCATGATGTATTGCCCGTGGTCCAGCACACGCTGCATGCGCGCGTCCACGCTGGGCTTGAGCGCGGCGTACTGGGCCTTCAGGTCGGTGAATTGCATGTCACGCTTTCGCCGTTCAAGTCATAGATCTCGCCAGTGACGGGGCACAGGGCGTGACCATTTCCCGCCCTGGGCAAATCGAGTCTTTCGCCGTGTCGGCTCATCCAGCCGATGCGCCGCGCGGGCACGCCCACCATGAGTGCGTAATCTGGCACGTCGGCCGTGACGACTGCGCCCGCGCCCACAAAGGCGTAGTTGCCGATGGTGACGCCGCACACCACCGTGCAATTGGCGCCCAGCGTGGCACCACGCCGAACAAGCGTGCGCCGGTATTCGTTCTTGCGCACCACAGCAGCGCGCGGGTTGTGCACGTTGGTAAACACCATGCTGGGGCCACAGAACACGTCGTCTTCGAGTTCGACCGCGTCAAACACCGAGACGTTGTTTTGCACCTTGACGTTGTTGCCGATGCGCACGTCGTTGCCGACAAACACACCTTGCCCCAAGGAACAACCTGCGCCAATGCGCGCGCCAGAACATACGTGTGCAAAGTGCCACACCCGCGTGCCTTCACCGAGCTGTGCACCATCGTCAACGATGGCGCTGGCGTGCACCATGGCTGCCATCAAAACACCAGCGGCAGGCCCACGCGCATACCGTCGCGCGCGCTGCGGTAGGCGGCTATCACGACTTCAAGTGAGCGCAGTCCGGCGTAGCCGTCGACTTCAGCGTGGCCTTCACCGCGCAGCGTGGCAATCACGTTGTTGTAGTACAGCGGGTGGCCAAAACCGTAAACCGAAGTTGGCGCGTAACTTGAATCTTTGACGGTGGCGTCTTCGGGCCGTGCTTCGTCAAATTCCCAGTGCTGAATCTGGTTCACTGCAACACCGCCTACACGCACCGTGCCCCTCTCCCCGAGCAGCGTGATGCTGCCCTCGAAGTTTTTACCGTGGGTCAGCATGGTGACGTTGATCGAAGCCAGGCCGCCCTTGCGCAAACGCAGCGACATCACGCCCGTGTCTTCGGCCTCGATGTCGCGGCCCAGCGTGGCTGTGTAGGCATGCACGCTGTCGACCGGGCCCACGAGCCAGTCGAGCATGTCCACGTAATGGCTGGCCTGGTTCAAAAATGCACCGCCGTCCATGTCCCAGCGGCCGCGCCAGGGCGCGTCGTCGTAGTAACTTTGTGGCCGCGTCCAGAACACGTTCACGGTGGCCATCACGATGCGGCCAAAGCGCCCAGCTTCTACGGCACTCTTGAGCAACTGCATGGTCGGGTTCAGGCGGTTTTGTTTGACAACAAACAGCTTCACACCCGCGTCGAGGCAAACACGCACCATGTGCATGCCTTCGTCAAACTTGGTGGCCATGGGTTTTTCACTCAGCACGTGGCGACCCGCTGCGGCCACGCGCATGGCTTGGCGCGGATGCAAGCCACTGGGTGTGGCCAGCACCACGATGTCGGCGTTGCTGTGTTCCAAAAGCGCGTCAATCGAGGCAAAACCCGCAGCGCCCGTTGTGGCGACCACAGCCGCCAAAGCATTGGGCCGGTTGTCGCACACTGCCACCAACTCAGCCCGTTCACTGTGCTGGCGCAGCGCTTCAACATGGTTGGCGCTGATGCGCCCACAGCCCACCAAAGCAAAGCGAATCTTGCGGTCAAGGATGGGCAAAACGTTGGGCGTGGCGGCATCACTCATAGGGGCGCAGATTCTACGGGCGCCTAAAATTGCAGCGGTCCTTTCAAAGCGCAAGATGACAACACCCACTCCAGCACAACACACACCCGCGCCCGTCGACGAAAACCAGCTCATCAGTGAGCGCCGCGACAAGCTTGCCGCCCTGCGCGCCCAGGGCGTCGCGTTCCCCAACGACTTCAAACCACAGCACCACGCCGCTGAGCTTCACCAGCGCTATGGCCAGGTGCCCAATGAAGAGCTCGAGCCGCAGGCCGTGCGCGTGGTGGTGGCCGGCCGCATGATGCTCAAGCGCGTGATGGGCAAGGCCTGTTTTGCCACGCTGCAAGACGGCTCGACGGGCACCACACATGGCCGCATCCAGCTCTACATCACGCTCGATGCTGTGGGCGCTGATGTGCTGACCGCCTTCAAGCACTGGGACCTGGGCGACATCATTGGGTGCAGCGGTGTTTTGTTTCGCACCAAGGCCGGTGAGCTCTCGGTCAAGGCGACGCAAATCCGCTTGCTGACCAAGAGCCTGCGCCCCCTGCCTGACAAGTTTCATGGCATGAACGACCAGGAACAAAAGTACCGCCAGCGCTACGTTGATCTCATCACCGACGACACCGCGCGCGCCCGTTTTGTGGCGCGCAGCAAGGCGGTGAGTTCGATCCGCAACTTCATGGTCGAGCACGCTTTTCTTGAAGTCGAAACACCGATGCTTCACCCCATTCCGGGCGGCGCGAACGCCAAGCCTTTCAAGACCCACCACAACGCGCTTGACCAGGAAATGTTCTTGCGCATCGCGCCCGAGCTGTACCTAAAACGCCTGCTGGTGGGCGGCTTTGAGCGTGTGTTTGAGATCAACCGCAATTTTCGCAACGAAGGCATCAGCGTTCGGCACAACCCCGAGTTCACGATGATGGAGTTCTACGCGGCTTACTGGACCCACCACGAGCTGATGGACTTCACCGAAGCCGTGTTCCGCCACGCTGCGCGCGCCGCCACGGGCACGGCCGAGATCAGCTACGCAGGCAAGGCGGTGGATCTGCACAAGCCCTTCATTCGCTTGTCGGTGCGTGACTCACTCATCGACCACGCAGGCCTCACACTGGCGCAGGCTAACGATCCAGATGAGCTGCGCGCACGTTTGAAGGCCCAAGGCGAAGAAGCCCCCCAACACTGGAAGTTGCCCGAGCTGCAATTTGGCCTCTTCGAAGCCGTGGTGGAAGAAAAGCTCTGGCAGCCGACCTTCATCACCGACTACCCCGTTGAAGTCTCGCCCTTGGCCCGCGCGGCCGACAACAACCCGGCCATCACCGAGCGCTTTGAGCTTTTCATCACCGGGCGTGAATACGCCAATGGCTTTTCAGAGCTGAACGACGCCGAAGACCAGGCCACGCGCTTTGCAGCACAGGCGGCCAACAAAGAGGCCGGTGACGAGGAAGCGATGTACTACGACGCCGACTTCATCCGCGCGCTGGAATACGGCATGCCACCAGCAGGCGGTTGTGGCATCGGCATTGACCGGCTGGTGATGCTCATCACCGACAGCCCGAGCATTCGCGACGTGATCTTGTTCCCGGCGCTGCGGCGCGAAAGTTAATCGTCAACGTTTGAGATGACCGGCATTGCTGAACGCTTTGCCCTGGGTGCAACGGTTGGTGACAAGCGACAGATCAGCCCGGCAGACGCACCATCAGCTCGGTGAAGCCCCGCACAAAGTTGGACATCGTGCGCTGGGGCGGGCCTACCACTTCAATGCTTGGGAAACGCGCCAGGATCTCTTCCCACAAGATCTTCAGTTGCATCTCGGCCAGCCGGTTGCCCACGCAGCGGTGGATGCCAAAACCGAAAGACAAGTGCTGACGTGGCCGCGCGCGGTCGATGATGAATTCATTGGGCTTGTCGATGGCGCTGGCGTCTCGGTTGCCCGAGAGATACCACATCACCACCTTGTCACCAGCCTTGATTTTTTTGCCCGCCAGCTCGGTGTCGACCAAGGCCGTGCGGCGCATGTGGGCCAGTGGCGTTTGCCAACGGATGATCTCGGGCACGAGGCTGTCAACGAGCACCGGATTGGCGCGCAACTGGGCCCATTGTTCGGGGTGTTCAGACAGGGCCAACAGGCCCCCCGTCATCGAGTTGCGCGTGGTGTCGTTGCCACCCACGATGAGCAACATGAGGTTGCCCAAATACTCTTGTGGCGACATGTTGCGCGTGGCCGGGGCGTGCGCCAGCATCGAAACGAGGTCACCTCGCGGCGCCACGTTCACACGCTCATTCCAGAGCCTGGTGAAGTAAGCCAGGCATTCACCCAGTTCGCGCTGGCGCTCGGCCATCGACTCCACGATGCGGTCGGTACCCGGCAGTGAGGTGGAAACGTCCGACCAGCGCGTGAGCTTGTGACGATCTTCAAACGGAAAGTCAAACAGCGTGGCCAGCATCTGCGTGGTCAGCTCGATCGACACGCGCTCCACCCAGTTGAAGGTCTGATTGCGGGGCAGGCCGTCGAGCACCTGCTGCGTGCGCTGGCGGATGGTGGCCCCCATTTGCGCCAAATTGCCCGGCGCCACGATGGGGCTCACGGCTTTGCGCTGTTCGTCGTGTTTGGGCGGGTCCATGGCAATGAACATCGGCATCGCTTCGCCGGGCGGCGGGTTGAAGATGGCGATACCGCCCTGCGTCCAGTCTGACGAGTAGATGGCGTGTTGCGTGTCCACGGCCATGATGTCCTGGTAGCGGGTCACCGACCAAAAACCACCGTAGTAGTTGTTGACAAACCAATGCACCGGGTCGTCGCGCCGCAGTCGCTCAAAGTAATGGCCGATGGTGTCGTCTTGAAACAGCCTGGGCTTGGTCACGTCGATATGTTCCAAGGGCATGGCGAAGGCGGCTTCACGGGCCAAACGCTGGTGTTCAAAGCGCGCGGTGTCAGCAGGCATCTGGGTTTGTCCTTGGGCGGAAGTGGAAGGCGGTGAATTCTTCATCAGGCCAGCAACTCAATCAGCACGGCGGCTGCGCGCTCGCACTGTGCAGCGTTCACGTCGAGATGGGTGACAGCGCGCACCGTGCGCGGGCCGAAAGCATTGACGAGCAAGCCCCGTTCGCGGGCCTGCGCGCAGAGTGTCGGCGCGTCCATCGCGCAACTCGCTGGCAGATGAAAGACCACGATGTTGGTCTGCACGGTGGCGAGGTCCAG
>JAYVRO010000571.1:0-10285 GCA_043776165.1 Rubrivivax sp.
TCCATCAACGGATCGCTTTACGCCAAGATGCCCTACGACATGGCGCGCGACTTTGCGCCCATCGCACACGTGGCCTCGGCACCCAATTTGCTGGTCGTCACCAACAGCTTGCCCGTCAAGAACGTGGCCGAGCTCATCACCTACATGAAGGCCAACCCGAACAAGCTGTCGTTCGGCAGCCCGGGCATCGGCACCTCAGTGCACGTGTCAGGTGAATTGTTTAAGTCGCTCACCGGCACGAGCATGGAACATGTGCCCTACAAGGGCCGCCAGTTCGCCATCCCCGACTTGGTGGGCGGGCAAATTCAGGTCATGTTCGACAACATGCCATCGGCCTTGCCGATGGCCAAAGACGGCAAGATCCGAGCGCTGGCGCAGACCACGCTCACCCGCTCACCCGCCGCGCCCGACGTGCCCACCGTGGCCGAGACCATCCCCGGGTATGAAGCCACCACGTGGTTTGCCATGTTTGCGCCAGCAGGCACACCGCGCGACATCGTGCTGCGCATCAACGCCGAGATGCAGCGCGTGTTCAAGCTGCCCGATGTGCTGGACAAGCTCAAGGTGTTGGGGCTGGAGCCATCAGTGGGCACGCCCGAAGAACTGGGCCGCTTTCAAGCAACCGAGATCATCAAATGGGCCAAGGTGGTCAAAGACTCGGGCGCGAAGGCCGAGTAAGCCACCACGGCTCACATCGAAAGTTAAACCATGAAACTGCACGTCGCGCCCCGCGCGCCCAACCCCCGGCGTGTGACCATGTTCATGGCCGAAAAGGGCATCAGCAATATCGACTTTGTGAATGTCGACGTCAATGGTCAGCAACATCGAACGGCCGACTATCTGGCCTTGAGCCCCTTTGCCAAACTGCCGATTCTGGTGCTTGACGATGGCCGCGCGCTGAGCGAATCGCGCGCCATCTGCACCTACCTCGAAGGCCTTCACCCCGAACCCAACCTGATGGGCCGCACGGCTGAAGAGCGCGCATTCATAGAGATGCTTGATCGCCAATGCGAGCTGTACTTGATGAATTTTTTGGCCACCTGGGTACGCCACAGCCACCCTGGCCTGGCCGTGCTGGAAGGCCAACAGTTCCCAGAGTTCGGCGCCAAAAACGCGGCGCGTGCTCGTGAAACATGTGCCTGGTTCGATCAACATTTGTCCACCCACGAATGGATGGCCGCAGGGCGTTTCACGATCGCTGACATCACCGCTTTTTGCGGCCTTGAGTTTGCGCGCGGGCTGATGAAATTCAAACTCAATGAAGCAGGTTTCAGCCACTTGCAAGCCTGGCGCGACCGCATGGCGGCGCGTGTTTCGGCGGCGTCATAGGTTCAATCCGAGCACATCCACATGCAATACCAAACACTCGGCGCAAGCCAACTCCAAGTTTCCCGCCTGTGTCTGGGCGCCATGATGTTTGGTGACCAGACCGACAAGGCCGAGGCCGCCAGCATCGTGGCCAGCGCAAAAGCGCAGGGCGTCAATTTCATCGACACCGCCGACATCTACACCAAGGGGGCCTCAGAGACCATGGTGGGCGAGCTGCTCCAGGGCCAGCGCCACGCCTGGGTGCTGGCCACCAAGCTGGGCAACGCCATGAGCGCTGCGCCCAACGAAGGCGCTTACTCGCGCACCTGGATGCTGCGCGCCATTGGCGCCAGCTTGCAGCGCCTGGCCACCGATTACGTGGACATCTACTACATCCACCGCGACATCAACAACATGAACCTGGAAGAGCCGCTGCGCGCGCTCGACCAGATGCTGCGCGAAGGCAAGATCCGCTATTGGGGCGTGTCTAACTTTCGAGCTTGGCGGATTTCTGAAGTGGTGCACATGGCCAAACAGCTGGGCATGCCCGGCCCCGTGGTGTGCCAGCCCTACTACAACTTGCTCAACCGCATGCCCGAGGTGGAAGTGCTGCCCGTGTGTCACCACCACGGCATGGGCGTTGTGCCTTACAGCCCCATTGCGCGCGGTGTGCTCACTGCCAAGTACGCCCCTGGCGCGCCCGCACCCGAAGGCACAAGGGCGGCGCGCAAAGACAGCCGCATGATGCAAACCGAGTTCCGCGAAGAGTCCATGCGCATCGCGCAAAAGTTAAACACCGAGATGAGCGGTCGGGGCATCAGCCTGGCGCAATTTGCCACTGCCTGGGTGCTGGCGCAGCGCGACGTCAGCGCCGTCATTGCCGGGCCGCGCACTTTGGCGCAATGGGAAGGCTATGCCGGGGCGCTGGACTGTGTTGTCACCAAGGAAGACGAAGCACTGGTCGATTCTTTGGTGGCACCGGGCCATCCCTCCACCCCGGGTTACACCGATCCAGCTTACCCGCTGGAGCCGCGCGTTAACTGACGCGGCCATGCCGCGCCTGGTTATTGCTACCCCGTCCATTGCCTCCCCGTCAAACCGGCCAATAAGCCAAGGAAAATCATGAGACTCTTCGCTGTTTTGCCGACCCCACTGCGCCGCGCAGCCATGGTGGTGGTGTTTGCGTGCCTGGGTGCCGCACCCGCGCTTCAGGCCCAAGGCATCCCCACGGCCCGCCCCGACGAGGTGGGCCTCTCGGCCCAGCGGCTGGGCGCCATCAGCGAGTGGATGCGTGGCGAGGTGGCCAAAAAGGCCATTCCCGGTGCGGTGTTGATGGTGGTGCGCAACGGCAAGCTGGCCTACCTTGACGCTGTGGGCCAGCGCGACCCGGCCATCAATGCGCCCATGAAAGCTGACGACATCTTTCGCATCTATTCCATGACCAAGCCCATCGTGACGGTGGCGGCAATGATGTTGGTCGAAGAAGGCAAGCTCTTGCTTGACGCGCCAGTGGCGAGCTACATCCCGGCGTTTGCCAACGTCAAAGTAGGCGTTGAAGTCACTGACGCCGCAGGCAAAAAAACACTGGAGCTGGTGGCGCCGCGCAAGGCCATGACGGTGCAAGACCTCATGCGCCACACCTCGGGCCTCACCTACGGGTTTTTTGGTGAAGGCCTGGTGAAGAAGACCTACGTGGACAACAACATCACCACCAGCCCCGATCTCAGCAACGCCGAGTTTGCCGAGCGCATCGCCAAGATGCCGCTGGCGTTTCACCCGGGCAGCACCTGGGACTACAGCAACTCCACCGACATCTTGGGCCGTGTGATCGAGGTCGTCTCAGGTCAAACGTTGTACACGCACTTGAAGCAGCGGCTGCTGGACCCGATGGGCATGAAAGACACCTCGTTTTATGTGTCCGAGCCAGAACGCCAGGCGCGCATTGCCGAGCCCTTCGACGCTGATCGTGTGTTCGGCGTGAACGCCGTGATGGGCAACCCGCGCAACGTGGGCCGGATGGAAAGCGGCGGCGGTGGAATGGTGAGCACAGCGCCAGACTACGCACGCTTTTTGCTGATGCTGCGCAACGGTGGGCAGTTGGACGGTAAGCGCTACCTGAGCCCCGTCACCCTGGCCAGCATGACCAGCAACCACTTGGCACCCAGCGTGCTGCGCACGGCGCTTTACCTGCCCGGTGCCGGCTACGGCTTTGGCTTGGGGTTTGCGGTGCGCACCAGCGCGGGTGAATCGGCATCGGCCTCGGGCCTGGGCGAATACAACTGGGGCGGCGCCGGTGGCACGGCCATGTGGAGCGACCCAACAAACGACCTGTTCGTCATCTTCATGATGCAAAGCCCCAGCAAGCGTGTGCTGTACCGACCCATCCTGCGCAACATGGTTTATGGCGCGGTGACGGAAGTGCGCGTGGCGCGGTAGATAAGCATCGATTGATTAACTTTTAACATTACACGTACCAATTTTTTCCCTTCATGCACTACGACACCCAAACCAACCGCCACGGTCTGCGCCACGACCCTTTCAAAGCGCTGGCCGTGCCCCGGCCCATTGGGTGGATATCCACCATTGACGCGAAAGGCCAACGCAACTTGGCGCCCTACAGTTTTTTTAACGCCGTGAGCGACCACCCGCCGATGGTGATGTTCTCGTCAGGTGGGCGCAAAGACAGTTTGGCCAACATCGAAGCCACAGGCGAATTCACGTGTTCACTGGCGACCTGGGAGCTGCGCGACGCCATGAACATGAGCTCGGCCCCCGTGCGCCACGGTGTGGACGAGTTCGACTTGGCTGGTTTAGAGGCGGCGGCGTCAAGCTTTGTGAAGCCCCCGCGCGTGGCGCGTTCGCCGGCCGCATTCGAGTGCAAACACTGGAAGACTGTGGAGCTGCCAGCTGCTGAGGGCTCGCGTTCCGGCACGCACTACAGCGTGGTTTTTGGCAGGGTGGTGGGCATCTACATTGATGACGCCGTGATCAAAGACGGCTTGGTCGACGTGGGCGCTTTTCGGCCCATTGCGCGCATGGGGTACATGGACTACTCGGTGGTCACACCCGAGACCATCTTCGCGCTGAAGCGGCCTTTAGCGAGCGACGACGGCAGCACCGCCAGCGTGGCGGCGGCGCCTTGGGATGGCGTCTATCGCTAAGGAGGATGGCTGTGATTCAACACCCGCTCACGTCAAACGTTGTTCAATGTGTGGCCGAGTTGCGCGCCTTGCTGGGTGAACCCGCCGCGCTGACGCAGGCCAAGATCAGCGACAAGCTCAACGCCATGACGCGCCAGTTCATCGAGCGCTCACCTTTTGTGTGCCTGGCCACAAGCGACGCCGGCGCCAACTGCGACCTGAGCCCGCGCGGCGACCCTGCTGGTTTTGTGCGCATCCTGAACGAGCGCACGCTTTTGATCCCCGAGCGCCCCGGCAACCGCTTGGCCGATTCACTGCGCAACATCTTGGCCAATCCGCACATAGGTTTGCTCTTCATCGTGCCGGGGGCCACCGATACGTTTCGCGTCAATGGCCGTGCCACCCTGACCACCGACACCGCACTGCTGGCGTCCTGCTCGGTGGAAGGCAAGGCACCCATTTTGGGCATCTTGGTGGACATTGACGAGGCCTACACGCAGTGCTCAAAAGCGCTCTTGCGCTCGCACCTGTGGGACGCACAACGCTTCATCAGCCCAGCCGACTTGCCCACGGGCGGGCAGATCCACCGCGCCATACAAGGCGAGCAGTTCGACGCCGAACAATACGACGGAGAACGTGCTGAGCGCTACAAGCAGCGTGCCGGGTTTTATTAGCTCTTCACCTTAGTTTGTTGCGCGCGCCAGGTTGACCACGGCGTTGCGCAAGCCGGTCAATATCGGATCAGCCACGCGCGACGCAAAGCCCTTGGGCAACTGCGCTGCCACCGCGCTCAGCACCGCTGGCGTTTTGTCGACGATGTCTTGCATCAGCGCGTCAACGCCGCGCCCGTCGTCAGACACCACACCGTTGCGCCGCCCCACATCAAGCCAGTGACGCCGTGTGATGTCGCGCACTCGCCAGTGCGGGTTGCTCACGCGCAGCGCCATGGCCAAGCGCACGCGCTGCGGCGCAATCTGCCGTAGGCCCTTGCCCATGAAGGGGTAGGCCGAGATCACGTCGTACAAAGGCGCGAGCGAAAACGCGCCCCCCGCGTGCAGCGCGATGCTGAAGTTTTTGGCGTGGCCATCGGGCGCGCAGAGCAGCCAAAACAGCAACTGCGCGCGAAAGAAGGTTTCGCGGTCCAGGCTGCGCCTGCGCGACGCACTGAGCACACCCAGGATGCGGTCGATGCCCGGGCCACCATCGGCTTCGTACTTGGCCAACACAGGGGTGGCCGTGGCCTGGCACATGTCTTCTTGCGGCAAGCGCATGAGCCATTGGCCAGCACTCGACCAGGCCCTGTCAAAGCGTTCAACCGCCAGCACGTGCTGGTCTTCAAACGTGAGCGGATGGCAACGCGCCGTGGGCACGCCATAGGCCTGCAAGAGCTGCGCGCAAAGCCATTCGTTTTCAATCGAGTCGCGCAAGTCCAAGCCCAAATTGCCAGCACCGCCCACGACACCCATCGGCAACTTCAAGATGTGCGTGGTGGGCGTGGCGCCGCTGGGGCGCCACCACTGGTCTTGATGCCACAGCAGGGCTGTTTTCTCCTGCGCGCCAGCAATGGAGATGCGAAAGTCGTCGCCGCTCAAGGCCGCATACGGCAGTAGCCCAGGCGCCGTTGCCGCGCGCAGCAGCTGCGCAACGGCAGCTTCATTCAGCGGCGCGGCCTGCAAGCGTTTGACATTACCCGGCTCTGCACCTTCAGGCACGATTTGCAACGCCCCGACGCAGTCGCGGCCAATTTGAGCCAACAGATCGAAAGCTTCTGTGGTGCGCGTACCAAAGCGCCGCGCCAACCGCTCACGAATGGGCGGACTGTCGGGCAGAAGGTTGTCGAAGTAATTGCGCACAGCCGGGCTGCGCATGGGCGCGCTGCCGGGCTGGTAGGGCAGCGACAGCGACAGTGGGCGCCCTTGATCAGAGGCCACCCATTGCTCGTCGTACGCCAGCTCATCGCCGCCCGGCAAAGCCCGCCAGGTGCCCACCCTGTCGCCATTGATCCACAGCGTTAACGGTTGACGTAGGGCGCGCTGGCTCATGGTCTATGCGCTTACCCTACCAAGGCGTCTGAGGCTCGCGAACAAGCAACGCGCCGCCCTGCGTGAGCGAGTCTTGCTGGCGCAGCACCAGTTCGACACCCAGAACATTCAGCAGCCTCATCAAGCGCCCAGCCCCCACCGTGGTGGCGTTGCGCTCCATGGACGACAAGGTTTGCTGCGTGATGCCCAGGCGGACAGCCACTTCAACTTGCGTAAGGCCAGAGGCTTTGCGCAAGCTGCGCAGCAGGCCGGGCAGTTGCTCTGAGGTGCGGACGGGGAAGTCGTGCATACAGGTTCTGATACGTATTTACGATTAACGCATCTTAGGCTGTAATTTAACTTAACGCAATATGAGCTGTATTTAACATGACACATTACAGCAGGTGTATTTCCCCGCTTCAACAAGGAGCGGCCGATAGACGCCGACGCGCATTCTTCGGTTGAAACGGCACATCTTCGATGAAACTAACGTTTCAGATGACCAACCAAAATCACTCGGCCGTGAACCCCGACGCCTTGATGGGTGCTTCCCACCGCTTGTAGTGGCTGGCTTGTGTGGCGGCCAACTCGTCGCCTGTGCCGAAGCTCGCGACCAAGCCTAGCGCCACCAGACGCTCTTGCACGTCGGGCAAACGCAGCACCTCGGCCACCGCACGAGACAAACGGTTGGTCAACTCGGTTGACATGCCCGCCGGGCCGTACAGGCCGAAGTAAGCGTCGGCTGCCAGGTTGATGCCCGACTCCTTCAGTGTGGGCACATCAGGCAACCCCTTGCTGCGCGCCTCGCCGGTCACGGCCAGGATGCGCAACTTGCCGGCACGGTGTTGTTCGATGGTCTCAGAGGCCGTGTCGATCATCAAAGGCACCTGTCCGCCGAGCAAATCATTCATGGCCGGTGCGCCGCCTTTGTAGGGCACGTGCGTCATTGTCACGCCGGTGCTTTGGCTGAGCAGCACACCCGCAAAGTGCGGCACCGTGCCTGCGCCGGAGGTGGCGTAGTTGGCCTTGCCGGGGTTGGCTTTCATCCAGGCCAGAACGGTTTTCACGTCGCCTGCAGGCGCGGCCGGCCCTGCGGTGATGGCGAAATCAAAGGTCACGGCGCGCGCCACGGGGGTGAAATCTTTCACCGGGTCAAAGCCCAGGTTCTTGAAGAGCCAGGGTTGAATGACCAGCGCACCGCTCGGCGAAAAGGCCAGCGTCTGGCCATCGGGCGCCGCGCGTTTGAGTTCACCCAAGGCCAGGCGGCCACCGGCGCCAGGCTTGTTGTCGACGATGACGGTCTGGCCAAGGAGCGGGCGCAATCTGTCGGCCAGGATGCGTGCGACCACGTCGGCCGAGCCACCGGGCGGGAAGCCGACCAAGATCTTGATGGGGGGTTTGTCCTGGGCGTGCGCGGCCAGCGGCGTGATGGCCAAGACGGTTGCGGCGATGGCGGCGGCTGCGGCGGTAAAGGCCCGGGCAATGGAGCGGCGTTGCATGTGAGGTCCTTTTTCTGTTGTTGTCGATGGTTAAGGTTGCGCAATGTCAAAAGCTAAAGATGCGTTGCGCGTTACCACCGCGAATCTTCTCGCGCCGCGCGCCCTGCAGGGAATTGACTTTGGCCAGGCAGCCCACAGGGTCGCCAATGGTGTGCGGGTAGTCAGAACCGAACAGCACCTGGTCGTCGCCGAACACGTGCAGACACAGGTCGAGCGCTTGCTGAGTAAAGACCACGCTGTCGGCAAACAAGCGGCCCATGTAGCTTGAGGGTGGGCTTTGTGTTTGGGTGCGGCACGCCGGGATGTTGTTGAAACATTGGTCGAGCCGCCCAATCAGGTAGGGCAGCGCGCCCGCGCCGTGCGAGGCAATGATCTTGAGTTTTGTGAAGCGGTCGAAAAAACCGCCGTACAGCATGCGCGACACCGCCAGCGTGGTGTCAAAAGTAAAGCCGATGGACGCCGTGAGCTGGAACTCGTTCATCTGCATGGCCTGCACACCGGGTGGCGCGCTGGGGTGGATTAGCACGGGCAGCGCCAACTCGTCGATGGCGCGCCACACGGGCGCAAAACGCTCTGCGGTGAGCGGCTCGCTGCCAATGTTGGCCAGCACCATCACACCGCTGGCGCCGCGCGCTTTGGCGCGCTTGAGTTCGGCCACGGCCAGCTCGGCGTGTTGCCAAGGCAGCGAGCAAAAGTATTCGATGCGGCCGGCGTAACGTGCGCGGGCATCGGCCATGTCTTCATTCATCAAGCGCGCCGCTTGCAGGCTGACTTCGGGCGTGCCCCAGTAGACATTGGGGCAGCTGAGCGAGATGACCGAGACATCGATGCCCACGGTGTCCATCATCTTCACTCGCGCCGGGTAGTCAAACATCTCTGGCACGGGCGTCATGAAGGGCGCGTCATGCAAGTGGATGGCGCGCAGCCCGCCGGTCACCGTTTTGAGCGTGTAAGTGGGGCCACCGTGCTGTTCCAGCAGCGCAATGTAGTCATGGGTCAGCATGTGGGTGTGCACGTCGATCACGGGGGCCATGGGTGTCCTTTTTTGGTAGATTGAATTTAACAACGTTTGAGATGACTAATCCAATTTGGCGCCAGAGTCTTGCACCACTTGCGCCCAGCGCACCACGTCGCTAGCCACCATCGCACTGAACTCGGCGCTGCTGCTGGGGGCCAGCACATCGCAGCCAATGGCGGCGCAGCGCGCCTTCAGCATGTCGCTGGCCACGATGCGGTTGATCTCTGCCGACAAGCGCTCGACCACCGCGCGCGGTGTACCCGCTGGCGCCACCACGCCTTGCCACGCCACGGCCTGTACGCCGTTCACGCCAGCCTCAGCAAACGTGGGTGCGTCGGGCAGCATGGCAGAACGCTGCGGCGCCGTGGTGGCCAGTACCCTCAAGCGCCCGCTGCGGATGTGCGCAATGGCTGGTGTGAGGTCAGTCACCATGAGTTTGAAGCGCCCACTCAGCAGGTCGGGGATGGCGAGCTGGCTGCCTTTGTAGGGCACGTGGTCGAACTTGATGCCGCTGGTCTTTTGCAGCATTTCCATTGCCAAATGGTGTGGGCTGCCGTTGCCTGCCGAGCCATATTGCAAGGGCGCGCTGCCTTTGCGCGCGGCGTCGAGTGCGTCTTTCAAAGTGGCCCATTGCGTGTCGGCGTGCGCCACCAGAAAGAAGGGTACGCTGGCGACCAAGCTGATGGGCACGAAGTCGCGCAACGGGTCGATCATGCCGTTGCGGTACAGCGCGGGGCTCACGCCCAAGGTGGTGCTGGTGGCCATCAACAAGCTGTAGCCATCGGGCGCGCTGCGCGCCACGATTTGCGCGCCCAACAAAGTGCCCGCGCCGGGCTTGTTGTCAATGATGACGATCTGGCCCAAGGCCTTGGAGAGAGGCTCGGCGATGGAGCGCGCGAGTGTGTCGGTCAGGCCGCCGGGTGGATAGGGCACAACGAGCTTAATGGGCTTGTCGGGCCAGCCAGAAGGGGTTTGAACTGGGGCTTGAACTGGGGCCTGGGCCCACGCCAGCGGCGCTGCAAGCCCCCAGGTCACACAAGCCCCCAAGAAAGCAACAAGTCGTCGATTCAGTGGCATGAAATCGGCCGGTGGTGATGGTGAATGCTGGGCATTGTCAAGACCCACCTTGCCCTGTCAATGCGGGCAATGCCCGACTGCAACGAGACAAGCTGACGGCCTTAGCCGCGCCACACTTGCGCTAACAATTCATATGAGCGCAAGCGTGCTGCATGTGCATGAATCGCCCCCGCCACGATCAATTCGTTGGCTCCCGTCCTTTCAACAATCGCCATCAATTGA
>JAYVRO010000572.1:0-3024 GCA_043776165.1 Rubrivivax sp.
CCACCCACCGCGCCGTTCGAGTGTTTGACCTTGGCCACGGTGGTGGACCGCCACGCTGACGGCGACCACTTCGTGAAGACCTGGAGCAGCTTCGACCCCCTGGCCGCCGATGAGCTGATCGCCGTTCGCGCTGATGGCGCTGAGCTGCGCGCGCCGCGTGCGGGCTACATCGTCTTTCCCGACAAAAGCGCCGCGCCAGGGCACGAGTGGTTTTATCTGGCGCAGGCCAGTGCGCGGCCGATCTTGATTTGAGGCTTGATTCTAACGCCGTTGACTTTTGACATGACCCAGCCCATCACTCTCTACGGCATTCCGAACTGCGACACCGTCAAACGTGCCCGCGGTTGGCTGGCTGCGCAAGGCAGTGAAGTGATCTTTCATGACTTCAAAAAACTCGGCCTGCCGACTTCAGAGTTGGATGCGTGGATCGCCGCGCTGGGCTGGGAGAAGCTCGTCAACCGCCAAGGCAACACCTGGCGCGGCCTGGACGAAACTCTGCGCGCCAAGGTCGTGGACGCCGCCAGCGCACGTGCCGTGATGCTGGCCCACCCCAGTGTGATCAAGCGCCCCGTGGTGCGCTGGTTCGGCGCTACAGGTCCACGTTACACGGTGGGGTTCAAGAAGGGTTTTGACGCGTTGTGAAGCCTGCGCTTCGACCCAGGTTCAACGCAAGCCAGCCAACCAGGTCAACAGCAGCTCGTTCACTTGCGCGGGCCGCTCCAACGTCAGCATGTGCCCGCAGCCGGGCAGTATCTCGAGCTGCGCGTGTGGCGCCAAAGCAGCCATCTCGCGCGAGCACTCGGGCGGTGTCAACAAGTCGGCGCTGCCGCACACGACGAGCAGCGGGCAGTGCAGTCGAGGCAACAAGGGCAGCATGCTCGCGCGGGCCATCACAGCACGGTTTTGTGCGATGAGTTGAGCCGCACCGGCGCGCTGAACCATTGCCAAGTAGGTGGCGAACAACTCGGCGCTGTTGGCGTTGTTGGGGCCAAAGGCGAAGAGCAAATTGGCGCGCAACACTTCGTCCATGCGACCCTCTTCGAAAAGTACCACGGCCTCAGTGCGCAGGCGGATGTGCTCGGGTGTGTCGGCCCGCGCGGTGCTGCCCAAGAGCGCGATGGCGCGCACCCGTTGCGGCGCTTGGCGCGCCACTTCCAGCGCCAACATGCCGCCCATCGAGCTGCCCATCAGCACGTGGTCGCCGGGGTGTTCCTCCAGAAGCGCTGCGGCCATCTCAGGAAGGCTGGAGTGGCGTGTGTGCAGCGCACTGACATGCACGGCGCCCTGGTCTTGAAGGGCGGGAATTTGGCTGCGGAAAACCGTGGCGTCGCAGGCCATGCCGGGCAACAAAATAATCGAAGGTCGTGCACTTGTCATGCGCCCAGTGTGCCAGGGGTGACAGGCGCATCCTGTGCGGCCGTGCACACTCCAACACCACCATGACTGAGCTCATTTTCATCCGCCACGGCGAGACCGACTGGAACCGCCAGCAGCGCTTTCAGGGCCAGATTGACGTGCCCTTGAACGCCAACGGCCACGCACAGGCCGCGCGTTTGGCGCAGCGGTTAACGTCAGAGGTGGTTGATTTGTTGGTGTGCAGCGATTTGCTGCGCACGCGCCAAACTGCGGCACCGCTGGCGGCCGTTTGGGGCAAGACGCCAACGCTGGACGCTGGCCTTCGCGAGCAGCATTTTGGTGTGCTTGAAGGGCTCGACGTGCCGACCATCAAGCTTCAGCATGCGGCATTGTGGGAATGCTGGCTGGAGCATCGCGGCGACTTTCAATTGCCCGGTGGCGAGAGCCTTCATCAGTTCCACACGCGGGTGTTCGGCGCGGTCCAAGAACTAGCGCGCGAAAACCCTGGGCGCAAGCTGGCCGTGGTCACCCATGGCGGGGTGCTCGACATGCTGTGGCGCAGCGCGCATGGCCTGCCGATCGAAGGCCTGCGCAGCTGTGAAATTCCGAACACGGGCATCAACCGCCTGCGTTGGGTGAACGGCGATCTGCACATCGAGCAATGGGCCGACGCCGCGCACTTGGAAGGTTTGCCCGACCCGGCCAGCACCGCAGCGGGAGAGCGCCAATAGCGTGGCCCCCGGGTGGCAAATAGTGTCGACGTGCTTTACATGACCGGCAATGCCAAGGCTGAAGCACCTCGCCAACCTGCGCGCAAACCTTTGATTTCATTGAATTGACGACGCGCGAAACGGTTTCGGCGCGAATATTGCTTGTTCTCCTGTGCCGTCGCGCCTGCGCTTGATTGGCGAGCGCTGACACGATGGTTGGAGGTCACCATGGGCAGCAAACTGAACCTGCGTCTGGCTTGTGTCGTGGCGCTTGCACTGGCCCCACAGTGGGTCTTGGCCGCTGCGGTCTATTCGTCCACGGCAACTTCCAAGTTCACCATCGGCGGCCCAGCAGGGGTGGGCCCAGGCGACGGCCCGGGTGGCAGCACCTTCACCATCGGGGCGGGCGTAGCCGCCGCCGTCGGTGTCGAGTCGGCTGCGGGCTCGCCAGCCACGGTCAAATCGACCGCTTCAGGTTCAGCTGCGGCGCCGCCGCTGTCCTTTGCAACGTCTGACTTCAAGGGCGGACATCACATCAACATCGATCGCCTGTTCCGTGGCGGCGTGACCGTTGCGTTCACTTTTGAATTCGATTGGAGTGCACTGGTCACAAGAGACATTCCCGGCCTTGAGTTCGCATCTGCAGGGGCGTATTTCGCCATCAGTGGTATCGACAATGAGAGTGTGGTTTTGGACCTCAACCCATTTTTCGACGAAGTCACCGACCCGAATGGCTCGACGCGCTTCGAATTCAACCCGCATTACTCCACATCGTTGGGCGACAGCGGCCTTTTCTTGGGGGCGGGCGTGGTCACGGGCTTCATCGTGGTGCCCGCTGATACCTTCAGCATCGTCTCGGTCATCACCGATGCCTCTGGCTCCGCTGGCGCGCGCGTGCCAGAGCCCGGCCCCTTGGGTTTGCTGCTGCTGGCCTTGCCCGGCCTATGGCTGGTGAAGC
>JAYVRO010000573.1:0-3023 GCA_043776165.1 Rubrivivax sp.
ATGTTGCACTTGCTCGTGGCGCCTTCGCGCACCTCGATGCCACTGCGTTTTGATCAGTTCCGCCGCCTGCGGCTGACCACGCCCTTGCCCGCTTTGCCCGCAGGCAACGAAGAGATGCTGCAAGCCGTGCTGGCCGAGCGTCCCGCCGTGCCCTACACCGTCTACTTCAAGGGCACCGGTCCCGTGGAAGGACTGACAGTTCGCCACCATGAAGCCGATTACGGTGTGTTCCTGTTTGAACCCGTTGACCGCATTGGCAGTGTGCGTCGCAGTTTTCTGCCCCGCACGGCCTACGAGCGGCTTGATGTGGGCCAGCGCCTGGGCGAGACCTTGGTCGAGCAAAAAATGGCCACCCCCGAGGACGTGCAGACCGCACTGACCGAGCAAAAACAGTTGCGCGATCAAAAAATTGGCGACATCTTGTTGTCACGCCAAATCATCTCACGTGAAGAGTTAGTTGAAGCGATCGACCAGCAGTCACGGGTGCCCATGGTGCGCATTGGCGAAGCACTGGTGGCGCTGGGCATGGTCACGCCGCAGCAGTTAGAGGAGGCTCTGGCGCGCCAGCGCACCGATCGCAGCACGCCCCTGGGTGAACTGTTGGTGCGCAAGGGCGTCGTCTCACGCGAGGACGTGCAAACGGCCCTGTCGCGCAAGTTGGGCTATCCACTCGTGGACGTGAAGAAATACCCCGTCGACATCGACGCCGTGTCGCGCCTGCCCTATGGCGTGGCCAAGCGCGTGCCCGCGCTGGCGCTCACGCGGCGCGCCGGGCGCCTGGTGGTGGCGATGGAAGACCCTTCACGCAAATCCGCCATCGAAGAAGTGGAATTTGCGGCGCAGTGCAAGATCGTGCCCGTGCTGGCGAGGGCTGGCACCCTGGCCGCAGCAGTGGACCGCGCCTACGAAAAAGCCGGCACTTTCGCCAGCGGCGAGCACAGCTCGGGCGCGTTGGAGTTCGACACCGAAGACTCGGGCAAATTGTTGGCCACGCTGGAGCAGCAACACAGCGTCGAGACCAGTCTGGATGGCGAGGACGGCGCCAACATTGAACAAAGCGACAACTCGCTGGTGCGACTCATCAACTCGATGATCCTGGAGGCGCAACAGCAGGGCGTGTCCGATATCCACATCGAATGCCAGCCCGGGCGCGAAAAAGTGCGCATTCGCTTTCGCAAAGACGGGCAGATGCGGCCCTACCTGGAACTGCCATCGACCTATCGCAACGCGCTGATTGCGCGGCTGAAGATCATGTGCGATCTCGACATTTCCGAGCGACGCAAGCCACAAGACGGCAAGATCAACTTCAGCAAGTTTGTGCAAGGCCAACGTTTGGAGTTACGCGTGGCCACGATCCCGACGCACAGTGGCCTGGAAGATGCCGTGATGCGCTTGTTGGCCAGTGCCAAACCCATCCCACTGGACAACCTGAACCTGAGCCCGACCAATCTGCGCTGGGTGAAGGAAGCCATGCAACGCCCTTACGGCATGATTCTGTGCGTCGGCCCCACGGGCTCGGGCAAAACCACCACGCTGCACTCGGCGGTGGGATTCATCAACGCACCAGAGCGCAAGATCTGGACCGCCGAGGACCCGATCGAGATCACCCAGCCCGGGCTGCGTCAGGTGCAGGTCAACCCGAAGATCGATTGGACTTTTGCCAAAGCGCTGCGCGCCTTCTTGCGCGCCGACCCCGACGTCATCATGGTGGGTGAAATCCGCGACAAGGAAACGGCGCAAATCGCCATCGAAGCCTCGCTGACGGGCCACCTGGTGTTGAGCACCTTGCACACCAACAGCGCGGTTGAAACCGTCACCCGCCTCATCGACATGGGCATGGACCCGTTCAATTTTGCCGATTCGCTCTTGGCCGTCATCGCCCAGCGCCTGGTGCGCCGCTTGTGCGCCAGCTGTCGAGTGGCCCACGAAGCCACGCCCGAAGAATTGGAAGAGCTGCTGTTCGACTACATGCACGCCTTGAAGGACATCCCCGACAGCCTGGACCCCGACGAAGTGCTCACCGATTGGCGCGAACGTTTTGGTGCCAACGGCAACCTCACGCTCTACAAGTGCGTGGGATGCGCGCACTGCGACAACACGGGCTTCAGGGGCCGCGCCGGCATTCACGAACTGATGACTGCATCACCCAATTTGCGTCACTTGGTGCAAACCGGCGCGCGCAGCACCGAGTTACAACGCGCGGCGCTTGGCAACGGCATGCGCACGTTGCGCCAGGACGGCATCGAAAAAGTACTGGCCGGCATCACGGTGATTGAAGAGGTGCGCGCGAATTCGAATTGAGGGGTGATTTGACGCGTGACTGGGTGGGTGAACCGCGTGATGACACAAGTGAAGTAGCCCGAGTGACATAGCATCAGCGGGCCCACACTTCGGCGCCGCGCATGGCGCCAACGTGCCTGGCATTCAGGGCGCCAAGCACGGCGCACAGAGAGCCCCCATGCGAACACCCCATAGCGTTGCGCCGAGTCGCCCTGCATTGCATCCTGCAACGCGCCAGTCTGCTGAAGAACGCGCCAGGCCCCTGGCCGCCGCAGCTGGCATCAAGCTCGGGCCCGAGCATCTGAACACCATCGACGAGTCGCATCTGCGCTGCATGGCGCTGGGCGTGTCCCGCATTGAGCGCCCCGATTTTTCGACCTTGGGCATGGCCGACTTGACGATTGCGCGCGAGCGCAACCTGCGCTTGCATGACCACGCAGCGCCGGTGATGGAAATGCTGCACGAGCAGATCGTCAACTCCAACAGCATGGTCGTGCTCACCGATGCCCGGGGCATCATCTTGCACTCCATTGGCGACGACGATTTTTTGGAGCGCGCTTCCAAAGTGGCCTTGGCGCCTGGAGCCAATTGGTCAGAGTCCGCCAAAGGCACGAATGCCGTGGGCACGGCCCTGATGGCCGAAGCCCCCACGCTGGTGCATGCTGATGAGCACTACCTGCACGCCAACCACTTCTTGACTTGTTCAGCTGCACCGATCCTGGACCCCCGCGGCAACATCCTGG
>JAYVRO010000574.1:0-3019 GCA_043776165.1 Rubrivivax sp.
CGGGTGGCCACGGTTGTTCAGGTCGACCCAGCGCATGACCTTGCTTTGCTGCGCATTGAAGGGGCCGCACTGCCAGCGCTGACCTTGGCAGGGCCCCAAAGCGCCAGCGAAGGCGTTAGCGTGGCCTTCATCGGCTATCCCATAGGTGCGGCGCTCGGTATCACACCCGTCACGCACCGAGGCATTGTTTCGGCCGTCACGAGTGTGGTCTTGCCCCCGGCCAATTCACGCGCGCTCACCGGGCGTGCAGCGGCGCAATTGCGCGACGGCGCCTTCCAGATTTATCAGCTCGATGCCACGGCCTATCCGGGCAACAGCGGCGGGCCACTGTTGGATGTGGAGACGGGCCACGTGATTGGCGTCGTCAATATGGTGCTGCTCAAAGGCACACGTGAGTCAGCGCTTTCGCAGCCCAGCGGCATCAGCTACGCCATCCCTGTTCGTTTTGTGCTGGACTTATTGGCAAGGCCCTGAAGGCGCGCGCGGTTCACACCTTGTAGTAGCCGCGGTACCACTCGACAAATCGAGCAATGCCTGTCTCTATCGATGTGGCGGGCACAAAACCGGTCCATTCTTTCAGGGCTTCCACATCGGCGTAGGTCGCCGGTACGTCACCGTCTTGCAGGGGCAACATGTTCATCGTTGCCTTGCGGCCCAGAGCCCGCTCAATGCAAGCAATGAAGTCGAGCAACGGCACCGGCTGGTGATTGCCGATGTTGAAGACACGGAACGGCGCGTGGCTGGTGCCGGGGTCGGGCGAGTCGGATTGATAGGTCGGGTCCGGAGCGGCGATGCGATCAGCCACGCGGATCACGCCTTCGGCAATGTCGTCCACAAAAGTGAAATCCCGACGCATCTGGCCGTGGTTGAACACATCGATGGCCTTGCCATCAAGAATGGCCTTGGTGAACAAGAACAAGGCCATGTCGGGACGGCCCCACGGGCCATACACGGTAAAGAAGCGAAGTCCCGTGGTGGGCAGGCCAAAAAGATGGCTGTAGGTGTGGGCCATCAGCTCATTGGCTTTTTTTGTGGCTGCGTACATGCTGACCGGGTGGTCAACGCTGTCGTGTTCTGAAAACGGCATGCGCGTATTGCCACCGTAAACGCTGGAGCTGGATGCGTAGACCAAATGCTGAACGCCACTGTGGCGGCAACCTTCCAGCACATTCATGAAGCCCACGATGTTGCTGTCAACATAGGCATGCGGGTTTTGCAGCGAATAGCGCACCCCGGCTTGCGCTGCCAAGTGAATCACACGGTCAAATTTCTCAGCCGCGAACAAGGCCTCCATGCCAGGGCGATCGGCCACATCCAAGGGCACAAATCTGAAGGCGGTGTGGGGCATCAAACGCGCCAAGCGGTCACGTTTGAGCTGCACGTCGTAGTAGTCGTTGAGGTTGTCCAGGCCGACGACGGTGTCGCCACGCGCCAGGAGGCGCAGCGACGTGGTCATGCCAATGAAACCAGCGGCACCTGTAAGGAGGATCTTCATTCGGGAGTGGAGCAGCCGACGGGCCGCTTTGAGAAGTAACCGCTTGAGTTTATCGGTGCACCTATGGCCAAGCGGTGTCGAAAACGGCGATTAGTAGGCATCTCACCGGGCTTCTTTGAGCGGTGGTCCATCGGCCACACGAGTGCTGGGAAGGTGCAGGGCAGGTGCAGGACCGGCTTGACACAACCGTGGACTGGGCTCGGGATAATCCGCCAGTGCACCCAACCAACGCTCATCATCAAACGATCGTTTCCATGGCCATTGGCGCAGCCCTTTTCGCTGGGTGCAGCCCGGTTCTCGACTGGCGCGAAGTTCGACCACCGGGCACGGCAATCGCCCTCACATTCCCCTGCAAGCCCACCAGCCATGTGCGCAAGCTGACCTTGGCAGGCACACCTGTTGACGTGGCCATGCATGTCTGCGACGCAGGTGGACTCACCTGGGCATTGACGGTTGCGGAAGTGGACGATCCCCGCAGAGTCACAGTAGCCTTGCGTGAATTGCGCGCTGCCGCCCAGGCCAACCTCAGAGTGGCTCCGGCGCCGCTCTTGGCTGTTCACGTCGCAGGCGCAACGCCCAACGAGCAGGCCGGCCAGGCGCAATTGAACGGTGTGCGCGCTGATGGCCAGCCCGTGCAGGAGGTTGTGATGTTCTTTGCGCGTGCGACGCAGGTCTACCAAGCCACTGTGTTGGGCCAGCAGGTGTCACCCGACCTTGTGCAGACATTTTTATCATCGATACGCAGTGCGCCATGAGCCTGTCTTCAGCCTCGCAATCCACAGCGGTGGTGGTCTTCCTGGGTTTTGCTTTCACCTATTTTTTCTCCGCATTGCTGCGCGCCGTGACGGCGACGCTGGCGCCTGTTTTCAGCAGCGAGTTGGGTGTGGGCGCTGCGGACCTGGGCCTGCTCGCGGGCGCCTATTTTCTAGGTTTCGCCATGCTGCAGTTGCCCCTGGGTCGCTGGTTGGATGCTCGTGGGCCCAAACGAGTGTTACTGATGTTGCTTGGTTTTGCGGTCTGCGGCTGCGTCATTTTCGCCATGGCCGAGTCACTTCAAACTCTGGTTTTGGGTCGCGTCTTGATGGGCGTTGGATTGAGTGCGTGCCTGATGGCGCCGCTGACCTGCTACCGCGCACTGTTCTCGCCCATCAACCAAATGCGCGCAAATTCGTGGATGCTCATGACCGGATCCTTGGGCATGCTGGCTTCCACCTTGCCCGTGCAGTGGCTGATGCCACATCTCGGGTGGCGCGGCTTGTTCTTTGGTTTGGCCTTCATGCTCTTGGTGTCGATGGGGCTGATCGCCTGGACAGCACCCCGTGACGCAGCCCCGACGAAGGCGGCTGCCAGGGCAACGGGCTATGCGAACATCGTTCGGCAACCCTTGTTCCTTCGCTTGGCGCCGCTGGGCTTCTTTCTGTATGGTGGCCTGTTGGCCATGCAGTCGCTGTGGATAGGTCCCTGGTTGACGGGTGTGGTCCAGTGGACACCAGCGCAAGCGGCGGCTGGCCTTTTCACCGTGAA
>JAYVRO010000575.1:0-3017 GCA_043776165.1 Rubrivivax sp.
CGGCAAGGTCGCCCGCGCCGTAGGTGATTTGGTCGATGCCCAGAATGCTCATGATGCGTTCGTATTCAGCTCAACACTTACTCTGCCGTGATGCCAAACTCTTTGACCAACTTGCCAAAGCGCTCGTGGTCGAGGCTGATCTGCTGCGCAGCCACGGCGGGTTCGCCGCCGATGGGTTCAATCCCCAATGTGGCCATGCGGGCGGCCACATCGGGCATCTTCAAGATTTCATTGAAGTGGCTGTTCAACAAGCGCGTGATGTCGTTTGGCAAACCCTTGGGGCCGAGCAGGGCCATCCAGGCGCTGACGTCCAACTGCGGGTAACCCAGCTCGATCAGCGTGGGCACGCTGGGCATGAGCTTGGTGCGTGTGCGTTCTGCCACGGCCAGGGGAGTGAGCTTGCCGGTGGCGACGTGTTGGCCCACGGCGCCGGGGGTGATCCAGCCGACAGTGATGTGGCCGCCCAGCGCGTCGATGACCACGGGCGCCACGCCGCGGTAGGGCACGTGGGTCATCTTGGTGCCGGCTGCGCGGTTGAGCATTTCGGCCGCAATGTGCATGGGCGAGCCCGCGCCCGGGCTGCCGTAGGTGAAGGGCTTGCCGCCCTTGGCTTCAGCCAGCAACTGCTTCATGTCCTTGATGCCGGTGCTGGACGCCGTGATCAAAAGCAGCGGGATGTTGCCGGTTTTGATGATGGGCGTGAAGTCGGCATTCACGTCATGTGCAATGTTGGGCGCGGCCTTCAACACATGCTGCGCAATGGGGAAGGTGCTGGGCGTGAAGAGCAAGGTGTAGCCGTCGGCTGGCGCCTTGGCCACGCTGGCGTTGCCGATCATGCCGCTGGCGCCAGGGCGGTTGTCGACCAGTACTTGTTGGCCTACGCGCGCGCTGAGTTTTTCAGCGTAAACGCGGGCAATGGCATCGGTGTCGCCACCGGCCGGGTAGCTGACGACGATGGTGATGGGCTTGTTCGGGTAGGCCTGCGCCAGCGCGCTGCCAGTTGCCAAAGTCAGCACAGGCATCAAGGCCATGGCGAAGAGTTGTTTGAAGTGAAAAGTCATGAGCGTGATCCTTGGGTTGAAAAAGTGATCAGGGTTGAAAGGGGTGAAAGCGGTGAAAGGGTTGAAGCGGGGACACAAATCGACCTTGGTTCAAAAGCTCAACTTGACCAGGGCAGTGGGGCGTCGTTCAGGCCCCAGTAAAGGCTTTTTTGCTGCATGCATTGCAAGATGCCCTGGGTGCCTTTTTCGCGGCCCAGGCCGCTGTCGCGCCAGCCGCCAAAGGGCGTGGACGCCGAAAACTGTTTGTAGGTGTTGATCCACACCGTGCCTGCTTGCACGGCACGCGCCACACGCCAGGCGCGCTTGTAGTCAGCCGTCCAGATGCCCGCGGCCAGGGCATAAACACTGTCGTTGGCCTGCGCGATGAGATCGGCCTCGTCGTCAAAAGGCAGGGCCACCAGCACCGGGCCGAAGATCTCTTCTTGGCAGATGGCGCTGGAATTGGCCAGGCCGTCCAGGATGGTGGGCTTGAAATAGCTGCCCATGTCGAACGTTAGCCCGGCTGCGCTGTCGGATGTTTTTTTCGTTGTGGTTGACGGCCGCGCGCCACCGCACAGCAAGCGCGCGCCATCAGCCAAGCCGCGCGCCACAAAGCGCTCAACGACATCGCGGTGCGCCATCGACACCAAAGGGCCCATCTGTGTGCGGTCGTCCAGCGGGTCACCCACGCGCAAGGCGTTGGCGCCTTCCACCAAGCGCTGAATGAAGTTGTCGTAACAGGCGCGCTGCACAAAGAGCCGAGAGCCCGCAATGCAGCTTTCGCCCGACGAGCTGAAGATGCCAAACAGCACACCCGCCACGGCATGCGCCATGTCGGCGTCGGCAAACACCATGGTGGGTGATTTGCCGCCAAGCTCGAGTGACACTGGCATCAATTTGTCGGCGGCCTGGCGCGCAAGGGCGCGGCCGGTGGTGGTGCCGCCGGTGAAAGCAACGCGTTTGACGAGCGGGTGGCGCACGATGACATCACCCACCACAGAGCCCTTGCCCGGCAGCACGCTGACCATGCCCTTGGGTACGCCGCACTGCTCGCAAATGCGCGCCAGCTCAAGCGCCGCCAGCGGTGTGATCTCGGCCGGTTTGACCACAATGGCGTTGCCCGCTGCCAGTGCGGGCGCCATCTTTTGCGCTTCACTCGCGATGGGTGAATTCCAGGGTGTGATGGCCGCCACCACGCCCAGCGGCTCAAACAAGCTCATGGTGAGCTGCGCGCCGCGCTGCGGGGTGAGCTGGTCTTCCAAGGTTTCGCAAGCGGCGGCCATGAACTGGAAGGTGCCTGCTGCGCTATCCACCAAGGCGCGCGTTTCGGTGATGGGTTTGCCGTTGTCGCGGCGTTGCAGATGGGCCAACTGTTCACGTTGGGCACGGATGGCCTCGGCCACGCGGAACAGCACGACAGCGCGTTCGTGCGGTTTGCGGGTGGCCCAGTCGGTGGTTTGAAAGGCGTGGTGTGCACGCGCTATGGCCTCAACGGTGTCTTCCACACTGGCTGCATGAAGCTCAGCAGTCACGCTGCCGTCAGCGGGGTAGATGCTGGTGTAAGCCGCGCCACGGCCACGGCGCCACTCCCCTGCAACGTTGATGTGCAGGTCTTGCAAGGGGACGGTGATCGGCTCGACGAGCTTCATGTTGTGTGATTTGTTGGTGATCTACAAAGACACGGAGTGCGACACGTTGTGAATGGCGCGCACAACGCTGTAGACCGTGAGCGCAGATGTTTTGGGGTTGGTGGCCAGGGGTTCACCTTCGAGCGTCAAATCGAGCTTGCCAAAAGCGCCTTCGGCGATCACACGGTGCACGTTGCGTGTAACGCCCGGGTCGGCAATCAAGGTGGCGTGTGTGCGCTCAAAACCCAACCCCGCGAGCGACACCGTGGCGGCCACGTTGGCGTTTTTCGGGTACAGGCGTGCGGCGTCGCGGGCATTGCCCTCATAGATGACAAAAGGCGCCGTCAAC
>JAYVRO010000576.1:0-3016 GCA_043776165.1 Rubrivivax sp.
GCACAAGATGAGCTCGGCCTGTGGTTTGAGCTCTGCCCCGTGGGCATGTTGGTGTATGACGACGACGGCACCGTGGTGCGCACCAATGCGGCCTTTGAAGCCTTGACGGGGGGCGTACTGATGGGCTTGGGTGATGCTCATCTCGAGCTGCAACAACTGTTGGGCTGGCAAGGCAGCGTCGGTAGTCAAGCGTCGCCGACGGTCAACCCCTTGCCAGAGCGCGAAGGCACGATCACTTTGCCCGATGGTCGGCGCAAGCGCCTGTTGGTCCGCGTGCGTGTATTGCCCAGCGACGGCCAACGCCGCCGCCACATGGCTGTGGTGCAAGACCGCAGTGCCGAGGAAGAGCGTGACGTGGCTCGCTTGGAGGTGGGTGCGCTGATGGACACGGCCAGCATTGGCGTGGCAACGTTTGACCCGACGCGTGGCTGGTTGCAGGCCCATGTCGACGAAGCACCGGCCTTGCCTGGGCAACGTGGTGCGTTGACCAAGAGCCCGTCGATGCAGGGCATCGTGCGTGACGTGGTGGAGCCCAGCTCGCGTGCTGACTATGAACGCTTGCAGCAGGCCCTGCGCCAGCAACAGCGCGCCGAAGTACGCTATGCCGTGAATCACCCCGACACGGGGCGACGCTGGTTGCTCACTCGCGTGGAGCCCGCGCGCCTGAGAGATGGACGCAGCACCCTGTCGGTGGTCACCTTGGACATCACCGAACAAGAGCTGGCGCGCGAGCGCAATGAACAACTCCTGCGCGAGCTAAGCACGATCTTGGATGGCTCCACAGCGGGCATTGCCTACCTGCGCGGTGACGCGCTGGTGCGCAGCAATTTGCGCTTCGAGCGCATGATGGGTTTTGCGCCAGGTGAATCGGCTGGGGCCAACTTGCACGAGGCTTTTGCCAGGCGCTTTGATGCCCACACCTTGTTGCAAGCGGTGGACGAATCACTGGCAAGCTCGGGCCAACACGAGTCCGAGATCCAGACCTTGGTAGCGCCGGGCAGCGACGCGTTACCGCGTTGGTATTCGTTGTCGGTGCGCAGCGCCGAACGTGGTGGCTCAGAGGCAAGGGGCCCCGAGAAAAGCGGCGTCGAACCTGGCAGCCATTGGCGCGAGGCCGTGGCCGTATTGACCGACATCACACGACTCAAGGCGCAACAAGCCGAGCTGGAAAACGTGTTGCGCGAGCGCGAACTGATGTTCAGTCTGTCAGAGGTGGGCATCGCCTATATGCGGGGTCCGCGGATCGAGCGCGCCAACGCGGCCATGGCGGCTTTGTCAGGCTACGCCGTGCCTGAGCTGACGGCGTTGGAGGGTGTCGAGCTGTACGCCAGCACGCGCGAGTGCGCCGACTTTGAAGCCGCCGTGGGCAAGGCCCTGCGCGCAACAGGGCGTTTTCGCGGTGAACGTTTGCTGCGTCGCCGCGATGCCCAGTTGTTGTGGGTGCAAGTGGCGGTGCGCCCGGTCGACGAGCGTGACATCAGCGCCGGCGTGATCACCTCGTTTGTTGACGTCGACGAACGTCACCGCGCACGCGAATCGTTGCTGCAACAAGCCGAGCGCACGCGCGCCGTGCTCGACTCGGTGCTGGTCGGCATCGTCACAGTGACCGCTGGTGGCATTGAGTGGATGAATCGCTCAGCGCGTCGCATGTTTGGTGGTGAATTGGCTGACTTCATTGGTGAAGACCTCAGCGTCGTGGCGGGCCCGGATGCGGGCCACCCGCTGCGCCAGTCAGAACAATATCTACAGCGTTTGGCGCCCGGGCAAACCGAGGCTTTCGAATGCCGCTTGCAGGCCCGTGACGGGCGCCAGTTTTGGGTTGTGGGCAATGTGGTGGTCACCAGCCACGCGGCCAGCGGCGCACAACTCACGTTTGCGCTTTTGGACATCGAGCGTCGCCGACAAGCCGAGGTGCGCATCGCGCAGGCGCAGTCGTCGCTTCAGCGCGTCATCGAAACAGCGCCATTGGCCATTGCGTTATTCGACATGCGATCGCTGCGCATCTTGCAGCTCAACCAGATGGCGGCCAGTTTCTTTTCTCTGCCCGTCGCGCAGTTGCAGGGCGCCTTGATTGAACAGGTTTTGCCCAATGCAAACGAGCACCAGTTGCGTGCCTGGCTCGAAGCTGCAGCGCTCACACCCGAGGTTTTGCGTCGCGAATGGCACGACGACACCGTGCCCGGGGCGCCCCGCGTTTGGGACACGCGCATCGTGGCCTTGCCCGCCAGCGATGCATCGGCCGCGCAGCTCTTGCTGGTGGCCAGCGACGTGACCGAACAGCGGGTAGCCGACCAGGCCCAACTGGAAGCTGCCATCAGCCAACGTGAACTGTTAGTTCGTGAAGTGCACCACCGCATCAAGAACAATTTGCAAGGCGTCGCCGGGCTCTTGCAACAAAACGCGCACCGCCACCCCGAGATGGCCACCTTGCTGGGCGAAGCCGTGAGCCAGGTACAGGCCATTGCCCAGGTCTACGGTCTGCAAGTGGGTGGTGACGGCCCGCTGCGCGTGGGCTCGGTGCTGGCGGCCATTGCGATGTCGGTGCAGCGTACCTTTGGCCGCAACATCATGGTCGACGCCGGTGACGAAGCGGCACAACACCTGCTGTTGCCCGAGGCCGAAGCCATTCCCATCGCTTTGACAATCAACGAGTTGCTGACCAATGCCGTCAAGCACAGCAGCGCGGGCGTTGTGATGTGCTCGGCGCGTAGCACGGCTGATGGAGTCGCGCTGCATATCAGCAACGCAGGGCGGCTGCGTGAGGGCTTCAGCTTGCAACACATCCCTGGCGGCGTGTCGGGGCTGGGCCTGGTGCGCGCGTTGTTGCCCAAGCGCACTGCAAGTCTCAGCGTTGAAGGGCAAGACACTGAACATGGCCCGCAGGTGTTGGCGCGCGTGGTGTTGCGAGAACCCAGCGTGCGCCGGCCCCCAAGCCCGACAGGTTCCTAAACAATGCGACAGAATCGCGCCGTGGCAAGCATCAGCAGCGACAACAGCAGCAAGGGCAACAAGGGCA
>JAYVRO010000577.1:0-2988 GCA_043776165.1 Rubrivivax sp.
TCTGCAGAGCAACGACGTGCGCTTTGTTGAAGACGATTGGGAAAACCCCACGCTGGGCTGCTGGGGCCTGGGCTGGGAGGTCTGGTTGAACGGCATGGAAGTGACGCAGTTCACCTACTTTCAGCAAGTCGGTGGCATTGACTGCAGGCCCATCACGGGTGAGATCACCTACGGCCTGGAGCGCTTGGCCATGTACATCCAGGGCGTGGAGAGTTTGTTCGATCTGCAGTGGGCACCCGGCGTGACTTACCGCGACGTCTATCACCAGAACGAAGTCGAACAAAGCGCCTACAACTTCGAGCACAGCGATGTCGAATTTTTGCTCCACGCCTTCGGCGCGCATGAACGTCAGAGCAAACATTTGATGGCGCAGCAACTGGCTTTGCCGGCGTATGAACAACTGCTGAAAGCCGGCCACAGTTTCAACTTGCTCGATGCGCGCGGTGCCATCAGCGTGACCGAGCGCGCGGCCTACATTGGGCGCATACGCAACTTGGCGCGTGCTGTGGCACAGAGCTATTTGGAAAGCCGTGCACGGCTAGGTTTCCCCATGGCACCCCGTGCTTGGGCTGATGAAGTGACCGAGCAACTGGCGAAGAAGGCGGCTTGATCATGAACGCCACCATGAGAGCCAATTTGCTGGTTGAACTGTTGGTTGAGGAACTGCCGCCCAAGGCGTTGAAAAGGTTGGCTGAAGCCTTTGCATCGCTCTTGGCAGGCAGCCTGAAAGCGCAAGGCTTGGTGGCTGCTGATGCCGCCATCACGCCCTTCGCCACGCCGCGCCGTTTGGCAGTGCATGTGGTTGGCGTCCAGTTACGCGCTGCCGATACAGTGGAAAGAAAGAAACTGATGCCCGTTAGCGTGGCATTCGACGCCAGCGGACAAGTTACTCCCTCGGCCAAGAAGCGACTCCAAAGTATGGGCGCTGAGTCAGGGGCCGAGGAGCGACTTCAAAGAGCCTTTGAAGGCAAGTCAGAGTTTGTGTACTTTGATGCTCATGTCAAAGGTGCAGCTTTGGACGACGGTTTGCAGCGCGCGTTAAGTGAAACGTTGGCCAAGCTGCCCATCCCAAAGGTCATGCAATACCAGTTCACCGATGGGTGGACGAGCGTCAACTTTGTGCGCCCTGCGCATGGTTTGGTGGCATTGCACGGCGCCGATGTGGTGAACGTCACGGCCCTGGGCCTGGCGAGCAGCAACACCACGCTGGGCCACCGGTTTGAAGCGGCGGTACCGCGCATCACTTTGCGCCACGCTGACAGCTACGCCGAGCAATTGCGCGTGGAAGGCACGGTGATTGCCAGTTACGCCGAGCGCCGCGCCGAGGTTGTGCGCCAGCTCAACGTTGCTGCTGCCGCTGAGGGGCTGCGCCCCATCGACGATGAGGCGCTGGTGGACGAAGTCACTTCGTTGGTTGAGCGTCCGAATGTGCTGCTGTGCCGTTTTGAGAAAGCGTTCTTGGCCGTGCCGCCCGAGTGCCTGATCCTCACGATGAAAGCCAATCAAAAGTACTTTCCCTTGCTCGATGGCGAGGGCCGTTTGACAGAGCGTTTTCTTGTCGTTTCCAACATCACGCCGGCCGACCCCAGCCGTGTGATCGAGGGCAATCAGCGTGTGGTTCGCCCACGCTTGGCTGACGCCAAATTTTTCTTCGACCAAGACCGCAAGAAGACGCTCGAATCGCGGGTGGCGAGCCTGGACAAGGTCGTCTACCACGGCAAGCTGGGCACACAAGGTGAGCGCGTGACCCGAGTCCGCGCCATCGCCAAAGGCATCGCCCTGGCCTTGGGTGGCGCGGTTTTGGCCGAACAAGCTGATCGCGCAGCCCTCCTGGCCAAGGCCGATCTGCTCACCGACATGGTGGGTGAATTCCCTGAACTGCAAGGTGTGATGGGTGGTTATTACGCTCGCCATGACGGCGAAACCGAAGCCGTGGCCTTTGCCATCGAAGACCATTACAAACCACGTTTTGCGGGTGACACCTTGCCGCGTGGTGACGTCGGCATTGCCGTGGCCCTGGCCGACAAACTCGAAACCCTGGCAGGTCTTTTTGGCGTGGGCCAGGTGCCCACCGGCGATAAAGACCCGTTTGCTTTGCGGCGACATGCGCTGGGGGTGATTCGCATGCTCATCGAGTGCAAATTGGCGCTTTCGTGGCCCGAGCTTTGCAGCATGGCGTTCGCGGTGTTCCCTTTGACATCGGCATCGGTTTCGGCCGAAGCACAGGGCAACTTGCTGAGCTTCGTCGAGGACCGGCTGACAGGCTTCTTGCGCGAGCAAGGCAGCAGCGCCCATGAAGTGGACGCGGTGATGGCGCAATGCCCGGATCGCCTCGCCGAACTGCCATGGCGCTTGGCGGCAGTGCGCGCATTCAACACGCTGCCTGAAGCCGCGCCCTTGGCGGCGGCCAACAAGCGCGTGAGCAATATCTTGCGCAAGTCAGACGTCGGCGCGCCAGGTAGCGTGAACACCGCTTTGCTGATCGAGCCCGCCGAAGTGGCGTTGCACGCGGCACTGGCCGATGTTGCACCCCGCGCCGATGCGGCTTTTGCTGTGGGTGATTACACCGCGTCGCTTCAAACCTTGGCAGCGCTCAAAGCGCCAGTGGATGCTTTTTTTGACGCCGTCATGGTCAACGCCGATGATGTTGCACTTCGACATAACCGACTTGTTTTGCTGGCCGCGCTGCACGCGGCGATGAACCGCGTGGCCGACCTCTCGCGGCTTGCGGCCTGACGACACACCACGCCTTGCCAGAGCACACCACCCCAAGATGCACGCCATCAAACTAGTCATTCTGGGCCGCGATGGCATCTTGAACGAGTACCGCGACGACCACGTCAAGGCGCCTGAAGAGTGGCGATCCATTCCTGGCGCGCTGGAAGCTGTTTCACGCCTGAACCATTCGGGCTGGCACACCGTGGTGGCCACCAACCAGTCGGGCATCGGTCGCGGCATGATCGACATGGCCTCGGTGAATGCAGTGCA